>JBEKDP010000055.1:0-9406 GCA_050014295.1 Dehalococcoidia bacterium
GAGCCAGTTGAAGAACTCGTCGATACCGCCCAGGAGGAGCCCGATCGCGACCGCCACGATGATGACGACGATCGTCAGGTTCACCGTCTCCTGGCGGGTCGGCCAGGTGACCTTCCGCAACTCACTGATGATATCGTCGGCCCAGCGCGGCCGGAAAATGCCAAGCCAACCTCTGCCGGTTCCGGGCGGCGGCGCTCCCCGAGGGGGACGCGAAGCCCGCACTGGCCCCGGCCGTTTCGTGGGTTTGGTGCTCATCGGGTGACGTCTAAGAGCGCGACTCATGCCCATCGCCTCCCGTATCCGCCACCCTTCGCCCCAACGATTCTCCTGGCATCTGCGCCCTACCTGACCTCTCGATGAAGGCGGTGAACACGGCAGCGCGGGCAGTACTTGCGCAACTCCAGCCGCTCCGAGTCGTTGCGCCGGTTCTTAGTCGTGACGTAGTTTCGCTCCCGGCACTCGGAGCAGGCAAGGCTGATGATGACGCGCTCTTCCTTCTTGGCCATCCGATGTCTTCCTCTTCAGCCACCCGGCCTATCGGCCTCATCCCCTATGAAAGGACCTTCGTGAGAACGCCGGCGCCGACGGTGCGGCCACCTTCGCGGATAGCGAAGCGAACACCGTCTTCCAGCGCTACCGGCTCGATCAGCGTCACCTTCATGTCGACGCTATCGCCGGGCATGACCATCTCCACCCCTTCGGGCAACTCAACGGAGCCGGTGACGTCGGTCGTGCGCAGGTAGAACTGCGGCCGATAGCCAGCAAAGAAGGGCGTGTGCCTACCCCCCTCATCCTTGGAAAGAACGTAGACACGACCCTCGAAGTGGGTATGCGGTTTGATGCTGCAGGGCGCGGCGATGACCTGGCCGCGGGTCACGTCATCGCGCTCGATACCGCGCAACAGCAACCCGACGTTATCGCCGGGCTCACCATAGTCTAGGGTCTTGCGGAACATCTCGACACCCGTCACAATCGTCTTCCGCGTCTCAGCCAGGCCGATGATCTCGACCTCCTCGCCGGTCTTCACAACGCCTCTTTCCACACGTCCCGTCACTACGGTGCCGCGGCCCTTAATGCCGAAGACGTCCTCAACCGGCATCAGGAATGGCTTGTCGCGCGCCCTCTCCGGCTGCGGAATGTAGGAGTCGATGGCATCCATGAGCTTCCAGATGCTTTCGAACTCAGGGGCATTGGGGTCCTTGCTCTCCGACTCCATCGCCTTGAGGGCGGAGCCGCGGATGATCGGTATCTCGTCTCCAGGGAAGTTGTTCTTCGAGAGCATCTCCCGCAACTCCAGCTCCACCAGGTCGAGAAGCTCCGGGTCGTCCATCTGGTCGATCTTGTTGAGGTAGACGACCATCGCCGGCACCTCGACCTGCCGCGCCAGCAGAACGTGCTCCCGCGTCTGCGGCATCGGCCCCTCGGGAGCGGCCACCACGAGGATGGCGCCGTCCATTTGGGCCGCGCCGGTGATCATGTTCTTGATATAGTCCGCATGGCCAGGACAGTCGATGTGGGCGTAGTGCCTCTTCTCTGTCTCGTACTCCACGTGCTGGACCTGAATGGTGATACCACGGGCACGCTCCTCCGGAGCATTGTCGATGCTCCAGAAGTCGCGGTACTCCGCCAGCCCCCTGAGCGATAACACCTTCGTAATCGCTGAGAGAAGGGTCGTCTTGCCATGGTCCACGTGGCCGATAGTGCCGACGTTGACGTGGGGCTTCGTTCGCTCGAACTTCTTCTTGGCCATGTCGTCTGTTTCCTCCTAAATGATGGAGCCCACACTCGGACTCGAACCGAGGACCCCGTTCTTACCAAGAACGTGCTCTACCAACTGAGCTATGTGGGCACCTGTGCTATTGGCGGCCGCCGTTCCTTGCCGATCGCCGCGCTACGCCGGTGCTTTTCCTTAGACTACCCGACTAGAGCCCGAAAGTGGTGGAGGGGGCAGGATTCGAACCTGCGTAGCCTGTCAAGGCAGCGATTTTACAGACCGCCGGTTTTAGCCGCTCACCCACCCCTCCCCGTCGCCGCGAAGCTGGAGCCCGAGGGGGGATTCGAACCCACCAACCTACCGATTACAAGTCGGTTGCGCTACCATTGCGCCACTCGGGCTCGGCCCCTCTAAGGCGTAACAAAAGTAGGCCCCCGACATCGGGGCTCATGGCATAGGTAAGTATAGGGACAACGGTTAGCAAAGTCAATCCTTACGCTTCCAGACCGTGCCCTCCCGGCTATCCTCCAACGCTACCCCTAGCTCGCTCAGCCGGCGTCGTATGCTGTCGGCAAGCTCGAACTGCTTTGCCCGCCTCAGGTCCTCCCGCAGCTCCATCAGCAGCTCGACGAAAGGCGCGGCCGCGATCTCACGCTCGTCCTCGGCCAGCCTTAGACCCAACACGCCGGCAAGCCCTTTGAGGACGGCCTGCGCCTCCTGAATGCTCCGCCCCTCGTCGCGGGCGCGGTTCATCTCCCTCGCCAGGTCGAAGAGGGCGGCCAGCGCCTGGGAGGTGTTCAGATCGTCCTCCATCGATTCGAGGAAGCGCTCGCGGAACGGCGTTGCGTCCACCGGGGCCTTGCCGCCCTCAGGCGAAGCCGCATGCGCAGCGGTGCGCAGCCGTTCCACGCCCCGCTTCGCCGCGCCGAGCGCCATTTCGGTGTAGGTGAGCGGGCTGCGATAGTAGGAGCCGAGTACGAAGAGGCGGAGGGTGTCGCTCCCATGCTGGGCCACCGCGTCGCCGATGTAGACGAGGTTGCCGATGGAACGGGTCATCTTCTCGTCTTCTTCACTTAGCCGCGCCAGGCCGTTGTGCACCCAGAAGCGCACGCCGGGCACGACGCCGGTGTAGCTCTCCGACTGGGCGAGCTCGTTCTCGTGGTGGGGAAAGATCAGGTCCTGACCGCCGCCGTGAATGTCGAGGGGCTGACCGATGTACTTCAACGACATGACTGAGCATTCGATGTGCCAGCCGGGCCTTCCCGGCCCCCACGGGCTCTCCCATGTGGGCTCCCCCGGCTTCGACGCCTTCCACAGGGCGAAGTCCATCGGGTGCTCTTTGCGCTCGTCCACTTCGATGCGGGCGCCCGCCTGGAGATCGTCGAGGGAGCGGCCGGAGAGCTTACCGTAGTCGGGGTCGCTACCGACGCGGAAATAGACGTCGCCCTCGACCTCGTAGGCGTGCCCTTTGGCGATGAGCCCCTGGACCATCTCGATCATGCCCGGTATCTCCTGCGTTGCCAGGGGATAGACGTGCGCCCGCTGGATGTTGAGCGCATCCATGTCGGCATAGAACCGCTGGACAAACTCCTCGGCCAGCTTGTCCGTGGTCACGCCGAGCGCCTGCGCGCGGGCGATGATCTTATCCTCGATGTCGGTGAAGTTTTGCACGTGGCGGATCTTGTAACCGCGATACTCCAGGTAGCGCCGGAGGGTATCGAAGATGATGTAGCTCATCGCGTGGCCGACATGGCAAGGAGCATAGAGGTTGGGCCCGCAGACGTACATCCCGACGGTCTCACCGGCCGGCGCGAACTCCTCTTGCTTGCGGGTCAGCGTATTGTAGAGCCTCATTCTTCTCCGTCCTTACCGGGCAAACCCGTTTCGGGCTCCTTTGTGCGGCCTGAGCCGTAGCCGCCTAGCCGTTCCTCGACTCGCGTTACTCGGTCTTCCAGCGCCTGGAGGCGGTCCCACTCGGGGTCGGGCAAGTGGATAATCGTGTCGTTGCCGGGGTCGTAGAATGCGACCACGTGCCCGGGCACGCCGACCACGGTGGCATTGGCGGGAACATTCGTCACGACGACGGAACCGGCCCCGATGCGTGCATTCTCACCGACGTGGATTGCGCCGATCAACTCCGCGCCGGCACCGACGACGACGCCGTCCGCCAGAGTGGGGTGGCGTTTCTCGCGCCGCCTGCTCGTGCCGCCTAGAGTCACGCCCTGGTACAGATGGCAGTTGTCGCCGATCTCCGTCGTCTCGCCGATAACGATGCCCATGCCGTGGTCGATGAACAGGCCCTCGCCGATCTTCGCCCCGGGGTGTATTTCGATACCGGTGAGAAACCGGCTCGCGTGAGAGATGACCCGCGGCACGACGGGCACGCCTCTTTCGTGGAGGGCGTGGGCGAGACGGTGCAGCTCCCGGGCATGGAATCCGGGGTAGGCGAGGACGACCTCCAAGTTGCTCCGGGCCGCCGGATCCCTTTCTCGGGCGGCTCGGATATCGCGCAGAATACTGCTGAGAACTCCCATCTTACTGTCCCTTTCTTTTTTCGAGGAGGTGCCCGTTGACAAACGGGCTACGCCGACAGGGCGCCGCCGTGAGGCAGACGCCCCTTTGGACAGGCGCAATGACATCTCCTGCCTCGAAAGCAAGGTGGGGCTGGCACGCGTATGGCGTCTGAGGATGGCTTGATGAGAGTCGAGTGTTGCACTGGTAGCGCCTACTCTATCAGGGCGACTGCCATGGCGGCAATACCCTCGCCCCTGCCGATCGCCCCCAACCCCTCGTGCGTGGTTGCCTTGACGTTGACCTGGGAGTCGTCGACCCCCAGGTCGGCGGCAATCGTGCGCTCCATTTCCTCCAGATGCGGCGCCAATCGCGGCCTCTCGGCAATAATGGTGGCGTCGACGTTCAATACGTTGTATCCACGCTCTGTCAGTAGAGCCACCGCCCGCCGCAGCAGCTCGCGGCTGTCGATCCCCTTGTACGCCGGGTCGCCTGGCGGGAAATGGCCGCCGATATCGCCGAGGGCCCCCGCTCCCAGCAGGGCATCGACTACGGCATGGAGGAGAGCGTCGGCATCGCTATGGCCGCCAAGTCCTTGGCTGCCGTCGACACGAACACCTCCCAACATCAGCGGACGTGCTTGGTCAAAAGGATGAACATCGTAGCCGATCCCGACCCGCATCGCTAGGCGTGATGCCACCGCAGGAGCATCTGGGCGAGAATGAAGTCGTCCGGCGTCGTTACCTTGATGTTCTGATAGGAGCCCATAAAGACCTTCACCTTGTAGCCCAGGCGCTCCACCAACGTGGCGTCGTCGCTGGCGAAAGGTCCTTTGGCGGCAGCCCGATGCGCCTCGACAAGAAGGTCGTAGCGAAAGACCTGCGGTGTCTGGACCAGCCAGAGGCGTCTCCGGTCGAGGCTCTTCTCGACAAGGTTCTGATCATTCACCAATTTGATCGCGTCCTGCACTGGGACAGCGCAGGTTGCGGCGCCCGTCTCGCGGGCCGCCAGCAGTCCCTGCTCGATCAGCTTCGCGTTCACAAGTGGACGGGCACCGTCATGAACCACCACCCACTCGCAGGGGGTGAGTTCCTCGAGTCCCGCCCGGACGGACTGCTGACGCTCGTCGCCACCAAAGCAAAGGCTATCCACCTTCCCAAAGTGAGCGCCCTTCACCAGAGACTGGCCCAACTTCTGTCGGTCTGCCGACAACACCAGCGATATGTGGTCGATTGTGGAGCAGAACTGGAAGACCGCCAGCGTGTGCGCCAGCAAAGGCCGTCCGCCCATGGACACCCAGAGCTTGTCGCCGCCACCCATGCGCAAGCTGCGGCCGGCAGCGACTATGATCGCGCCAACGGTCCCTTTCCTTGCTACGCCGGCATCCCGCGGTTCCATCAACTCTTACCGTTCCCCTTCGGCTGCGCGAAGATCATCCTGCCCGCGACGGTCTGCAATACGCGCGTAACGGTTATCTCCAAGTCGTCGTTAAGGTAACGGCGACCTCCCTCAACTACAACCATCGTGCCGTCGTCAAGAAAGCCGACACCCTGGCCCGTCTCCTTGCCCTCCTGAATGACCCGTATCGCCATCTCCTCTCCCGGGAGAACGACGGACTTGACAGCGTTGGCGAGTTGGTTGATGTTGAGAACACGGACACCCTCCAACTCGGCGACCCGGTTAAGGTTGAAATCGTTAGTCACGATGGGACAGCCATAGATAGACGCCATCCGTACCAGCTTGCTATCCACCTCCTGGATATCCTCGAAATCATTGTCTGTTATCTCTATCGGAATCGGCGACTCCTTCTGAAGGCGATTGAGGATATCGAGCCCGCGTCTTCCCCGATTGCGCCGGAGAGCGTCGGCGGAGTCGGCGATGTGCCGCAGCTCGTCGAGCACGAAGCGGGGCAGCACGAGCGTTCCTGGGATGAAGCCTGCCTCCGAAATGTCGGCGATCCGGCCGTCGATAATGGCGCTGGTGTCCACGATAAGCTTCTGGCCGCTGACGGAACCAACCCGGTGAAAGCTGTTGCCGTTGTACCTTCCCTGGACACGGCCGCCCAGCACGGAAGACAATTCAGCGCCGCGTGTGGCCATGATCAGTAGGCCGGTCCCGCCGGCGACAGCGGCCGTCACCAGAGGGGCAATCCAATCAGCCGGTCGCGGAAGGGTAGAGAGGGCGGGTACCAACAAGGCCGAAACGATGAGGCCTGCCACCAGCCCCAATATCGCCAGACCGATCTGAAACAGAGAGATGGCCCGGAACCAGCGCTGTGCCCTCCTGAGCGGACGCGATAGGATAAACGGAAAGATGCCTGCCCCAAGAACCGCCCCCAGCACGACCAGCGCCGACGATACTGCCAGCCCCAGCGGTCCCGTTTCCCCCGCTGTGGCCAGCCGGCCTAGCCAGAAGCCGCCGCCGCCCAACAGGACGACTCCCAGCCCGCGAACTGCAAGATCCCTCATACCGATCGCTCCTCTCGACCGAAGTAAGAAAAAGAGCGTACATCAGTACACTCTTCACTGAGGCAATGGACCTCTGAATCCTAAGCGCCATCTTTTTTCACCGGAGTCGAAGACGCAGGTCCCCAGCCCATGCAATCGAACACACGTAGATGATAGCAGCTTGCCAAGAGACCTGTAAAGGAAGCGTCTGTGGCCAGCGCCTGCCGGCTCCCACATCGAGAGACGACATTCTAGCCGAGGCCCGAGGGAGCGAGACGTGACGGGGTTGCGGTCTCTTGCAGCCGCACCTCTCCCCACTGGCCCAGAATGTCGCTGACCTTGGTACACAGCTCCGGGCAGGCTCGCGCCGGCGGCAGCGCCAGCTCCACGTCGTCTCCGTCGCGTGTGCGAATCACGAGCCGCATCTCGTCTTCGCCTGGGAACTCCGTGAGCGCCGCCATGAGGGCAGCCAGCCGCTCGCGGTCGGCCGCTTCGTCCTGCGTCTCCCGTACCGCGATCAGAATCCGTCGCTCGATCGGTACGCTCGTGTCCACAGTCGGGTTGCGCGACGAGGCTGCGGGCGAATGCCCCATTGGCTGGCCCCTACCCTCTCTTCCTTTCCTGATCCAGTCCGGGATCAGGAAAGGCTCGCTGCCGGCGCCTCCGGCCTGGTAGACGGCGACCTGCTGGACCGCCACCTGCAGCCGCTCGCCGCGTTCGCGGACGCGCGCCAGGAGAACGAGGATGTTGCCCTCGGCCCACAGGTCGCGCGTCTGGTCGTACTGGTCGGGCCATACGGTCACCTCTACGCTGCCCGACAAATCCTCGATCATCGCCGCGCAGAAAGTCCGGCCTTCGCGGGTGTATAGGTTGCGCGTCGAGGTCACCATCCCGGCCAGCACCACTTCACGGCCTGCCATCTCCGCCGTCACCTCGTTGCAGACGGCGGTGAGGTGAGGAGCGAGGGTAGCGGCGGCGCTCGCGAAGGGATGTTCTGACACGTAGACGCCCAGCATCTCTTTCTCCCAGGCGAGCATCTCCTGGCGCGGCACCTCTGCCGGCTCCAGCTCCAGACTGGGCAGCGGCGCGCTCACCGACTCGCCGAACAGGTCGAACATCGTGCTTTGTCCCGAGTCCCGCAGCCGCTGCTCCCGCTGCGCCAGGGAGAGAATGCGGTCGACGTTGACGAGGAGCGTGGCGCGCTCTCCGAGGCTGTCCAGCGCCCCGGCTTTGACCATGCTCTCCAGCGCCCGCTTATTGAGGCTGCGCAGGCCGCTTTTTCGGCACAGGTCTTCGATGGATCCGAAGGGAGCTTTCTCTTCACGGGCCTCCAGTACGCCCTCGGCGGCGGCGGCACCGACGTTCTTGATCACCGCCAGCCCAAAGCGGATCGCGGGGTCGCCGTTCTCCTGCCGTTCGATGCTGAAGTTGACGGCGCTGTGGTTGACGTCCGGCGGTAGGACGGGAATCCCCAGCTTCGCGCACTCGGCGACGGCGGCGGCGATGCGCTCCTGTGCACCCGCCGGGTGGCTGGAAGCGAACATTAGCACGGCCGTCATGTACTCGACCGGGTATTTCGCCTTCAGGTAGGCGGTCTGGTAGGCGATGGTGGCATAGGAGACGGCGTGCGCCTTGTTGAAGGCGTAGCCGGCGAACGGCTCAATCAGGTCGAAGATCTGCTGGGCGTCCGTCTCGCCGTAGCCGCGTTCGCGGGCCCCGGCGATGAACCGCTCGTGCTCGGCGCGCATCACCGAGGCTATCTTCTTGCCCATCGCCTTGCGCATGATGTCCGCTTCGCCCAGCGTGTAGCCGGCGAACTTCTGGGCGATAAGCAGCACCTGGTCCTGATAGACGATCACGCCGTAGGTCTCGTCGAGGACGTCGGCCAGGTCCGGGTGCGGGTAGCGGATCTGCTCCTGACCGTGCTTGGCCCGGCAGTAGGTGGGGATGTGCTGCATCGGTCCCGGGCGGTACAGAGCGACCATGGCGGCCAGCTCTGCGACCGAGGTGGGTCTTAGCTCCTGGATGTAGCGGCGCATTCCGGGGCTCTCCAACTGAAACACGCCGAACGTCTCGCCCTGGGAGAGCATGTCATACGTCGCGGGGTCGCCGTCGGGCAAGTCTTTGATGTCCACGTCGACGCCCCGCACCTGGCGGATGATTCTAACCGCCTCGTCCAAAATGGTCAGGTTGGCGAGGCCAAGAAAGTCCATCTTCAGCAGGCCGATCTCCGCGACCTGCTCCATCGCGAACTGCGTCATCGGGATGGCACTATCTTCGCCTTCTTTCGATTCCCCCACGCGGGCGCCGCGGGCAGGCCGCTGCAACGGCACTTGCTCTACCAGCGGATCGCCGGAGATGACGACGCCGGCGGCGTGGGTGCTGGCATGGCGTGCTATTCCCTCCAGGCGCTGCGCCGTGTCGATGAGGCGTCTCACCTGCTCGTCGAGGTCATAGGCTGTGCGGAGCTCGGCGTTCTCCGTGAGCGCGCGCTCGATCGTCATGTGAAGGGCGTTGGGGACCAAACGGGCGACGCGGTCGACGTCGGCGTAGGTCATGCCGAGGGCGCGGCCCACGTCGCGGATCGCCGCCTTCGCCCCCATCGTGCCAAAGGTGATGATTTGCGCTACGTGGTCGTAGCCGTACTTTTCGGCGACGTAGCGGATCACCTCGTCGCGCCGGTCATCGGCGAAGTCCATGTCGATGTCAGGCATCTCGTGCCGCTCCACGTTGA
>JBEKDP010000056.1:0-9349 GCA_050014295.1 Dehalococcoidia bacterium
CGACGGCCTGAGCGGCTTCGACAACGTCGGCGGGGACGATGACGTGGAAGCCGGGCAGGGTGGACATGAGGGCGAGGTCCTCGATGGCGTGGGCGGATATGCCGTCCTCGCCGACGCTGATGCCGCCGTGACTGCCGATGAGCTTCACGTTGAGGTGGGCCTGGCCGACGCTGAGCCGGATCTGGTCGAAGCAATGGCCGGGCATGAAGACGGCGAACGTGCTGGCGATGGCGATCTTACCGGCGGCGGCCAGGCCGGCGGCGATGCCGATCATGTTCTGCTCGGCGATGCCGGCGGTGAAGAACCGCTCCGGGTAGGCTTCGGCGAAGACGCGGGCGGTGGTGGAGACGCCGAGGTCGGCGTCGACGACGACGATATCGAGCCCTTCTTTCCGCAGGCGGACGAGAGTGGGGCCCAGCGCCTCGCGGGTCGCAGCCGTCGTGGCTTTGGGTACGGTTACGGTCATCGTCAGTCCTGTCGCCTTCTCATGCCAGCTCAGCCAGGGCGCGCTGCGCCTCTTGCGGCGTGGGGGCGCGGCCGTGGAACGCAGGATTGTTCTCCATGAAGCTGACGCCCTTCCCTTTGACGGTGTGGGCGATGATGACGACCGGCTTCCCTTTCACTTTCTTCGCGGCGTCGAAGGCGTCGAGGAGCTGCGGTATGCTGTGGCCGTCGACCTCGATGGGGTGCCAGCCGAAGGACGCCCACTTCTCAGGGAGAGGGTCGGTGCCCATGATGTCGGCGACGAAGCCGTCGTTCTGGATGCGATTGCGGTCGATGATCGCGACGAGGTTGTCGACGCGGTGGTGGGCGGCAGCCATGGCAGCTTCCCAGACCTGGCCTTCGTCGAGCTCGCCGTCGCCAAGGAGGCAGTAGACACGGTAGTCGAGGCCGTCGACGCGGGCGGCGAGGGCCTGGCCGATGGCGAAGGAGAGGCCCTGGCCAAGGGAGCCGGCGGACATCTCGATGCCGGGCGGGGACTGGACGCAGGTGGCCAGCCCCTTGGTGTCCGGCGGGAAGTAGGTGAACGTGTGACCCTGGAGGCGGCTCCCGAGCTGGCGCAGGGTTATCAGCTCCTCTTCCGGGAAGTAGCCACAAAGGGCGAGAACGGTGTAGAGGACGGGGGCGGCGTGACCTTTGCTCAAGATGAAGCGGTCGCGGTCGGGCCAGAGGGGATCGCTCGGGTTGTGACGAAGGACGTGGAAGTAGAGGGCGCTAACGATCTCGACGGCGGATAGGGAGCCGCCGGGGTGGCCGCTGCCGGCCGCCGCGAGCATGGCGATGATGTGGCGCCTCATTCGCTTGGTCGTCGCCTGGGTGTCGGAAATAGAAGCGCTAGTTGTCACTAATGGGCCTGTCTTCGCGGTGTAGACGGCGTTTGGAGCGTTTCCGTGTGCAGGAGAACGCTGCTTCATTATATGACGGGTCAATATGGGTGTCCATATCGGGTAGAGGCCGGCAGCGTAGCTGGGGAAGGAGGTAGCTCGGGTGGACCGCGCGTCCGTTAAGAGGGACGGGTTGGCACTTGCGACGACGGCGGCAAATCGGAGGGCGTGTCGGGGCTGCGGCCTGGCCAAGATTGTCGGTGCAGAGGAATTTCTCCGAACGGTGGCAGCGCCTTGACATTGGCGCAAGGGCTTCGGTAAAGTTAAATAAGCTTTTTGTTCGCGGGGACCGGCGAAGTGGAGCCGGTTTCTTCATCATGGAGGTAGCAAGTGGTCGACGAGCCTGAAACGCAAGAATCCTCGAAGCCGAAGGCGCCATCGGGGGGGAAGAGCTCAAGGTTGGGAAACCTGGGTGTCCAAGTCCTGGTGAGCGTCGTCGCAGCGATTGTGGTGGTAGCAGGGGCGGCCGGGATAAACCACGCCTGGCCGATCTTTGGGAATTCGGGAGGCGGGAGCACGGTGTCCGTGGTCGCAAATCCGACGGCGGGGCCGACGGCGGCGCCGAAGCCGGTGGATGTGCCCGTGGCCGATGCGCCGACGAAGGGGCCGGCGGGCGCGAAGGTCACGATGATCGAGTTCTCTGATTTCGAGTGCCCCTATTGCGAGAGGTTTGTGACCCAGACGTTGGGGCAGATACTGCAGAACTACGGCGACAAGATAGTCTTCGCGTTCAGGAATTTCCCGCTGACTTCGATACATCCGTACTCGGAGAAGGCGGCGGAGGCCGGCGAGTGCGCGAATGACCAGGGGGCTTTCTGGCAGTTTCATGACCTGATGTTCCAGAACCAGACGACTCTGGCCGGGTATGTCACGGCGGACGCCACGGGAGGCGTGGCCAAGGTGGTCGACAGCATCAAGCAATACGCGGCTAGCCTGAACCTCGACACGGCGAAATTCAACCAGTGTCTTGATTCAGGAACGGACAAGCCGAAGGTGGATGCGGATGTGGCGGCGCTGCAAAAGGCGACGCAGGATGCCGGGATCACGCAGTACGGAACGCCGACATTCTTCATCAACGGCAACTACATCGGTGGGGCGTATCCGTACGACACGTTCAAGCAGGCGATAGACTCGGCGCTGGCGGCCGCGGGCGGCTAGACCAAGCGACAACAGCAGATAGCATCGGGCGGCCGATGGAAGGCGATCTCGCCTATCCGGCCGCCCGATTCTTTTGTCCGGCGCATGCCTTCGATCTTTGTTGGGAGCTCAGTTCCTCCTCCGGCGGGAATCGCTGGTGTCAGGCGTCGCTCGGGAGTTTGGGGAGCATTTCTCGCAGCAGGTCGCAGGCCTTGCGGGCGGCGCGGCCGCGATGGCTGACGGCGTTCTTCTCGTCGGCGGAGAGCTCGGCGATGGTGAGGCCGCGCTCCGGAAGATAGAAGATAGGGTCGTAGCCGAAGCCGTTGTCGCCGCGGGGGGCCTCGATGATGAGGCCGGGGCATTCGCCTTCGCAGAGCCGGACGGGGCCGTCGGGCGCGGCGAGGGCGATGACGCAGCGAAAGCGGGCGCCGCGCTTTTCGGGCGGGACGCCCTTCATCTGCTCCAGAACCAGGGCGACGCCCTCTTCGTCCGTCTGGTTGGGGCCGGCATGGCGGGCGGAGAAAGGGCCGGGACGGCCGTCGAGCGCGTCCACTTCCAGGCCGGAGTCATCGGCGAGGGTGAGGAGCCCGGCGACTTCGGCGAAGGCCTGCGCTTTGATTCGGGCGTTCGCAGCGTAGTCGGCGCCGGTCTCGTCGACGTCGAGGCGGAGGCCGAGGTCGGCGGGCGTGACGAGATCCCAGCCGCAACCGGCGAGAAGGACTCGGTACTCGGCGGCTTTGCCGCGGTTGTTGGTGGCGATAAGCAGGCGCGGCACAGGGCTTCTTTCTTCGGGCGGTAAACGTCCGGCCGCCCAGGCCAATGCTACAAAGGGCTTGGGACGCAAGTCAAACGCGCGTGGGGGCAATCTCGTTGGAGCGGCGGCGCGGCAACTGCTATAATCCGGCTGCCCATGGACTACTGCGAATCTCTAGCCTATCTCCTCAGCTTTGCGGATTTCGAGCGCAGCGGCCGCTTCTCGTCGCGACCGGACGTGGCGCCGGTGCGCGCTCTGCTGCGACATCTGGGTGACCCACAGCGAGGCCGCCTGACCGTCCACGTCGCCGGCAGCAAGGGGAAGGGGAGCACGGCGGCGATGGCGGTGGCGATGCTGCAGGAGTGCGGCGTGAGGGTCGGAATGTACACGAGCCCCCATTTGCACAGCTTCCGTGAGCGCATCCGGATCGACGGCGAGCCGGTGTCGGCGGAGTCTTTCGGTAGGCTGGCGGGGGAGCTGCCGCCGGCGGTGGCGGCGGTCAGGCGCGAGTTCCCGGAGCGGGAGTTGGTGACGTTTGATCTGCTGACGGCGATGGGATTCCTGGCGTTTCGAGAGGCGGGGGCGTCGGTGCAGGTGGTGGAGACGGGACTGGGCGGCCGCGTGGACTCGACGAACGCGGTCGAGGGAAAAGAGGTGTGTGTGATCACGCCGGTGAGCCTGGAGCACCAGGAGATCCTGGGCGAGACGCTGGCGGCGATCGCGGCGGAGAAGGCGGGGATAGTCGAGGGCGGCGCGGTGGTGGTGATGGGCGTCCAGGAGGAGGAGGCGGCGTCGGTGGTCCGCCGGACGGCGGCCGAGCGAGGGGCGAGGCTGGTGGAGGTGAGCAAAGCATGCCAGATTACGCGCCTCAGGCACAGCCTGCAGGGCCAGGACTTTCGCCTGCGGACGCCCTCCGGGGAGTACGAGCTGCACCTGCCGCTGCTGGGGCGGCATCAGTTGGAGAATGCGGCGACGGCGGTACTGGCGGTGGAGGCGCTGCGGGAACACGGGGTCGATATCTCCGATGCCGACATCAAGAAGGGGCTGGCGGGAGTGAGCTGGCCGGCCCGCCTGGAGGTGTTGCGGGAGAGGCCGCTGCTGCTGGTGGATGGGGCGCACAACGCGGAGTCGGCGCGACGGCTGCGGGAGACGCTGGCGGAGGAGGCGCCCGGGCGGCGCGCGATACTGGTGGTCGGGGTGTCACGGGACAAGGACATCGATGGGATAGCGTCGGAGCTGGTGCCGGCGGCGAAGAGGGCAATCGCGACCAGCTCGCGGCACCCGCGGGCGCTGGCGGGGGAGGCGGTCGCGGCGAGCTTCGCGGAGAAGGGGGTCGCGGTCAGCGTGTCGCCGACGGTCGCCGAGGCGGTGGACGCGGCGCTGGCAGGGGCGGAAGCCGACGACGTTGTCTGCGTAGCGGGGTCGCTGTTCGTGGCGGCGGAGGCGCGAGCGCACGTCCTCGGGATCGAGGAGGAGGGCGGCGTTGGTTGAACTGGCGCCGCTCAGACGATAGAATCAGGCCAGTCGGTTGGGAGCTAGAAACAGGATGAGGCTATGACGAAAACGGATTCGGGACGGCGGGTGGTGATCACGGGCATGGGGGCGATAACGCCCCTTGGGTTGTCTGTGGGGGAGTTTTGGCAGGGCTGCGTCGAGGGGCGTTCGGGCGCCGGCCTGATATCGGTGTTCGATCCGAGCCCTTATCCGGTGCACATCGATTGCGAGGTAAAGGGCTTCGACCCACTGCAGTACATCGACTACAAGGAGTCGCGGCGTATGGCCCGCTTCTCGCAGTTTGCGGTGGCGGCGGCGCGGCAGGCAATCGATCACGCCGGCCTGCGGCTGGACGAGGAGGATCGGGATCAAATCGGCGTCCTGCTAGGGAACGGGAACGGCGGTTTTCCGAACACTGAGGAGGCGGTGCGAACGCTGGTGGCCAGGGGCGGGATGCGCATCGACCCGTTCTTCGTGCTGAAGATGTTGCCGAATATGGCGGCGGCCCAGGTGGCCCTGCAGTGCGGCTTGAAGGGCCACAACAGCACGGTTATCACGGCCTGCGCCGCCTCGACGCAAGCGATCGGCGAGGCGCTGGAAGTGGTCCGGCACGGGAGGGCGGAGGTGATGCTGACCGGCGGCACGGAAGCCGGCATTAGCGAGATAGGGCTGGCTTCGTTTGCGGTGATGCGCGCGCTTTCGACTCGGAACGATGAGCCGACGAAGGCGAGCCGGCCATTCGACGCTGAGCGCGACGGCTTTGTCTGCTCGGAGGGCGCGGCGATTCTGTTGATCGAGAGCCTGGAGCACGCGCAGCGTCGGAACGCTCCCATACTGGCGGAGCTGGCGGGCTACGGCGCAAGCTCCGACGCGCACCACGCGGTGGCCCCGTGCGACGACGGCGCGGGAGCCGCACGAGCGATGCGCTGGGCGCTGAAGGACGCAGGGGTGACGCCGGACGACATCGACTATATCAACGCGCACGGGACATCGACGCCGCTGAACGACGTATCGGAGACGAGGGGGATAAAGGGGGTCTTCGGCGAGCAGGCGTACAAGGTGCCTATCAGTTCCACGAAATCGATGATCGGGCACGTGCTCGGCGGATCGGGGGCGCTGGAGTCGGTGGCCTGCGTGATGACGCTGCAAAGCGGCGTCATTCATCCGACGATAAACTACGAGCACCCGGACCCGGACTGCGACCTGGATTGCGTGCCCAACGTGGCGCGCAAGGCGGATGTGAAGACGATCCTCAAGAACAGCTTCGGCTTCGGCGGGCAGAACGCCTGCCTGGTGTTCAAGAGATTCGAGGAGTAGGCGATGCGAATACTGGTCGTCGGCGGCGCGGGCTACATCGGCAGCGTGACGGTGGCGGAGCTGCTGGCCACAGGGCACGAGGTTGTGGTCCTCGACAGCCTGGTGACGGGGCACGCCGAGGCGGTGTCGCCGGGGGCAGAGCTGGTCGTGGGCGACCTGGGGGACCGGGAGCTGCTGGACGACGTGTTCGGGCGGCGAACGTTCGATGGGGTCGTGTTCTACGGCGGCTTCATCGCGGCGGGGGAGTCGATGCAGTTCCCGGGGCGCTACTTCGCCAACAACGTTGGCAACTTGATCACCCTGCTGAACGCGATGGTCGACCACAAGGTGCTGCGCTTTGTGTTCAGCTCCAGCGCCGGGGTGTACGGCGAGCCGGAGACGGTGCCGATCCCGGAGGCGTCGCCGCTGGCGCCGCTCAACCCGTACGGGGAGTCGAAGGCGGTGGCGGAGAGGCTGTTGCGCTGGTATGACAGCCAGTGCGGGCTGCGCTACGTGTCGCTGCGCTACTTCAACGCGGCGGGGGCGACGGAAATGCTGGGGGAGGACCACCGGCCGGAAACGCACCTGATCCCGGTGGTGCTGCGAGCGGCCGCCGGGAAGCTGGCGTCACTGGACATCTACGGCACGGACTATCCGACGCCGGACGGCACCTGCGTCCGCGACTACGTGCACGTCTCCGATCTGGCGGAGGCGCATACTCTGGCGCTGGAGCGCACGCGCAAGGGGAGCGCCATCTACAACCTGGGCAACGGGCTGGGGTTCTCGAACGGCGAGGTGGTGGAAATCGCGCGACGGGTGACCGGACGGGAGATCCCGGTGCGAGAGGCGCCGCGTCGGGAGGGGGACCCGGCGTCGCTGGTGGCTAGCGCGGGTAAGGCGCGCGAGGAGCTGGGCTGGCAGCCGCGCTACCCCAAGTTGGAGGAGATCATCGCGACGGCCTGGCGGTGGCACCAGGCACACCCCAACGGCTACGAGAGCTAGGGAAACGGGCAGCGAGGCCCCTCGCTGCGGCGCCGGCTAGAGGCTGCGGGCGAACTCCTTGGGCAGCATGCCGTCGAGAACGCGCTCGAGGGTCATGGTGTGACAGCAGAGGCCCCTTCCGGCAAAGAAGTCGCAGGTACAAACCCAGCCGTCATCGCCGAAGCTCACAGAGTGCGAGTCGTTGTCGCCCTGGAGATCGACGCTGAACGCCTTGAAGCGGAGTCGATGGCGTTCTGCGGCATAGCGCTTGGCCTTCTCGATCTTGCCGATGAGGCTGGAGTTCATCTCTGTTCTCCTTGGTTGAAGCCCCGCAGATTCAAAAGGCACCAGACTCTGCCGGTGCCTCAGATACGTATTCGGTTCAGGTGACGCCACTCAAAGCTTCGGTGTCCTCCCGCTGCGGCGCACGTCTGCTAAGCAAGGTCATTGTATGCCCGCGAGGGGCAGGTCGTCAAGGGTCGGTCGGGCGCTGCCGCGGTCCGAGACGTCAGTGATGAGTTGATGGGCGGGTTCGCCGTCGGGTTCTTTGGTACTGCCAGACGCCGCAGCCTGAGAATCCTCACGCTTAGGCTGCGCGAGTTTCGCTATCGCCTCATCGAAGGTCAGCGGGTGCAGAGAGACGCTGGAATCCTCCTGCTTCCGCTTTTCAGTCATAGCGTGTATAGTATACATGATGAGAGTCCCCGAAGGGACTCCCACCGTAGTATGTGGCTCGGACGTTGGCGGTCCGGAGTATCAGGCCAGAACCACCAGTCCGAGCCAAAGAGTTTGCCGCTCAATGCGGCACCTCCTCTCGAACTAGCCGGAGCGAGTCAGCACAGGTGCGTAGCACATGCTCGCTCCGGCGATTCATCTTCCTACCAAGGGTTGCTGATACTGGCTTCCAATATCCGACGGAGCGCTTGCTGCCGCAGGCGGCCGCATTCTCACAAGTCCCCATTTGCCAGTCTCAATTTCGTAGAACATAGCGGGGTTACGTTGCAGGGTCTTGAGTACCGCGCTGTATGCGCCTGTGCCCTTGGCTGTCGTAGTGCCAGCCGTTCGCAACATTCTCGTCAAGTCGGTCACCTTGGCACGGCCTCCGAATCTATCCATCACCAGCTCTGCCGCCTTGGCAATGGTTAGGCTTTGGAGTTCATCATTGCCGATGATCTCTGAGCGGGTTGACACCGCAGGCTTTGAGCCGTTATCCATCTCCTTCGACCAGACGGAGAGCGCAGCTTCGTACTGAGCCCGCTCCTGTTCTAGTTGCCCCAACTGACTCTGCAAGTCCCGCTCTTTGATTCCGATGTCCTGGAGCTTTTCCCGTACCTTGCTTACGAAATCGGCCTCAGTCATTGAAGCCACCTCCTTCGTTCTCCCTGGATGGTATACCCAACAGTCACGCGTGTCAATACCCGCGCGCTCCGTGCCTAACAAAAACATGGGCGCCGCCGCCCGCCCCGACAGGCAGCGTGCACCTACATTGACAGGCAGCGTCCCACCTGCTATAGTTCTTGGTAGCGGCCCCTGTAGCTCAGTCGGATAGAGCGGCGCGTTCGTAGCGTGAAGGTCGTGGGTTCGAGTCCCGCCAGGGGCGCTATAGCAAAGGGAGACCACAAGATTGCCTTGTGGTCTCCTTTTTACGTCGCCCACAAAGAGAGCGGCGCGTTCGTAGCCTCTAAATGTTAAGGGATCAGATCATATATGTCAAGGGGGTTTACCCCTGATTTTGGGAAGGTGTGTAAAGTAGTCAATTACCGCTGCCGTTGTCGGCGAGGGCGGGGGCTGGTAGAATGGGAGTTCGTCCCCCTCCTTCTCGCACATGACCGGCGGCCTTCCGCTGAGAGAGGGTGAAACGGTGTCAGGGAAGACACGTGATCGCACAGCAGGGAATCCACGCTTCGGCGTCCGCAAGCCAGCCTGCAAGCCGCTCGCCCCAGGGAAGACAGTCGAATCATGACGTACACGGTTGACCGCGAGAGTCTCAACGCGCTGCGCGATGAGTGGGTGGTGCTGCTCAATGGCCAGCGGGCGAGAAAGGTCTTTCAGCATCCGCTGTGGCAGCAGATATGGCTGGAGGAGTTTGGGGGCGAGCGAGAGCCGGTATTCCTGGCGGCGCGCGCCGGCGGCCGGTTGGCAGGGGTGGCATCGCTGCTGAGGGACGGCGACAGGCTCTCGTTTCTTGGGGACTTCAACATTTGCGACTATATGGACTTCGTGCTGGCGCCGGGTGAGGAAGAGGCGGTCCTGGCGGCGCTGTTCGAGGCACTGGCGAGAGAAGATTGGCGAGAGCTGGAGC
>JBEKDP010000057.1:0-9323 GCA_050014295.1 Dehalococcoidia bacterium
AGACCCCACGCGGGGCGGCGTCTCTTCCGCTCTGAACGAGATCGCCAAGAAGAGCGGAGTCGGCGTGGTCATCGAGGAGGAGCGGCTGCCGGTCGGCGCGGGAGTCGAGGGGGTCTGCGAGATCCTGGGCCTCGACCCGCTGTACGTAGCGAACGAGGGGAGCTTCATTGCGTTCGTGCGCCAGGGGCAAGGCGAGACGGCGGCTGCGGTGCTGCGCCGCCATCCGCTGGGCAGGCAGGCGGTCACGATCGGGCGGGTGCTGGCGGAGCATCCAGGCACTGTCGTCATGAGGACGCGGATCAGAGGCGAACGAATCGTGGACATGATGAGCGGCGAGCAACTGCCGAGAATATGTTAGCGAGTGGGAGGCGCGGTTAAGTGTCAAAAGTGAACTGGCGCAAGGTCATCACGATGAGTCCCATCGCCGTCATCGCCGGCGTGATAATCGTCATCATCGCAACGGACTTCGCCTTCTTTGGGAGCGCCGATGAGCCAAAGCCGGAAAACCAGGCACCGCCCGTGCCGGCTGTCGGTGCCGTCACGCCCCTGCCCGCAACGTACGTGCCACTGCCGACGGAGACGGCGACACCGCCGCCAACCGCCGTAACGGGGCCAGCGGCGCAGGCGCGCGACCAGACCCGGAAGGATGACCTAGCGAAGATACAGGCCGCCCTGGAACAGTACAAAGCCAAGGAGGGCCAGTACCCGGACACCAGCAACAACCCACAGACGGCCTGCACCTACCAGGAGGTCGACGCCCTCTGCAAGCTGAAAGACTACCTTGACCCGGTACCGGCGGACCCGCAGGGCGATCCCGGCCAAAACGGCTACTGGTATCTCTCCGATGGGAAGACGTTCACGCTGATCGCGGCGATGGACATGGAGGCGGACGCGACGCCGACGAAGTGCGACCCAAACTATGCGGACACGCTGAAGAAGAGCAACCTCTACTGCGTGACCAGCAGCGGGTAACGCGTCAGCCGGGCGCGCCGCCTACACCGTCAGGATGTGCACCGAAGTGGCAGCGAGCTCATTGCGCACCATGCCGCCACCGTTTTCCGTGAGTCCCACCTTGGCGCCCTTCACCTGGCGCTCGCCGGCCTCGCCGCGAAGCTGGAGGAAGAGCTCGTAGATCTGGGCGACGCCGGTCGCGCCGATGGGGTGGCCTTTGGCGATGAGACCACCGCTGGTGTTCACGGGCAGCTTGCCTTCGAGAGAGACGTCGCCGCTGTCGATGAGCCTTCCCCCTTCACCCGGCGCGCAGAATCCCAACTCCTCGTACAGTATCAGCTCCGCCGGCGCCGAGGCGTCGTGCACTTCCGCCAGATCGATCTCATCGGGGCCGATGCCGCTCATCTCGTAGGCGGCCTTGCTGACGCGCTCGGCGATGCCCGGCTCGTCCGGCCCGTGGTCCTGGCCTGACCCGAGGGAGCTTGCCTTTATCCAGACGGGCTTTGTCGTGAACTGACGGGCCTTGTCGCCGGCACAGAGCACGGCGGCGGCAGCGCCATCGCCGATCGGGGAGCACATCAGGCGCGTCAGGGGCTCCGTTACGAGCGGCGAATCGAGGACTTCCTGCAACGTGTAGCGCTCGCGGTACTGGGCATGCGGGTTGAGGCTGCCGTTGAAGTGGTTCTTTACCGCCACGCGCCCGAACTGCTCCTTCGTCGTCCCGTAGCGACGCATGTGGTAGCGGGCGACCGCGGCGTAGATGTCCATGAACAGGCTGCGCGATTGCCCGGCACCGCCGCCTTCGCTCGCCTCTCCGGCGGGCTTGTCCTTCTGATCGGCCTGCATCTGGGCGATCAGCATCTGCACCGCCTCCACATCGACAGCGGCGCCGATGGCGGCAAAGGAGCGACGCTTGTCCTCATGGGAGAGCTTCTCCACGCCCAACGCCAGGGCGATGTCGCACATCCCCGACGCCACGTATAGCCAGGCGAGATGAAGGGCGGTCGATGAGCTGGCGCAAGCGTTCTCGGTGTTTATCATCGGTATGCCGCCGATGCCGAGCTCGCGGAGCACGACCTGGGCGCGGATCATCTCCTGGCCGGTGATGAGCCCGGCAGCGGCGTTCCCGACGACCGCGACCTGCAGCGCGCCCTTATCGACGCCTGCCGAGGCCAGGGCGCCTTCGACAGCCTCCCTGGCCAGGTCCTTTAGGCCGCGGTCCAGGTACTTGCCAAAACGCGTCATTCCCGCTCCAACGATTGCAACGTCTCTCATGGTTGGCCTTCCTGTTCTCTGCTGTGACACCCTTACCAAGATCAAGATATGTCATCCAGCGGATTGCCTCAAGGCCAGTTGGGGGCTGCGCTCTCCACCGCCGAACCGCAGGGTTTGTCAGCCGAGACGAAGCGGGCGGCAGGCGGCGACCGCTTGCCGTTCTCAACAGGAGGAGCTATCGTAAGTGGGGGAGCGCCGCGCGGGGAGCGGCGGCCCCGCCACGGCAAGCGAAGACAGCAAGACAAATGCTTGAAACTGATGCCCGAGACAGCGAGCGAAAAACCGTAGCCATCCTCAAGGTGTTGAGTGAATCGACCGAGCCGCTGGGGTCGATCAGCATCGCCCGCGCTCTGGAGAGCCGCGGCATCTCTCTGAGCGAGAGGACGGTGCGCTACCATCTGCGGGTAACGGACGAGCGGGGATTCACGCAGCCTCTGGGGAGGGACGGCAGGATGCTTACACGGCGAGGGCTCGAGGAGCTAGGGAACGCGCTCGCGCCAGAACAACTGGGCTTCGTAATCGAGCGGATCGCTTCCCTTGCCTTCCAGACGACGTTCGACCCCGAGCGGCGCGCGGGCGAGGTCGTGATAAACACGTCGCTGTTTCCGAAGGACAAGTTCAAGAGGGCGCTCTCGGTGATGAAGGACGCCTTCTCGGCGGGCATATGCGTAAGTGATCGGGTGGCGGTAGCCCGTGAAGGCGAGAAGATGGGCGACGTCATCATTCCTGAGGGCAAGGTCGGCTTCGCTACGGTGTGCAGCGCCACCATCAACGGCGTTCTCCTGAAGGCCGGCATACCGATGGACTCGCGCTTCGGGGGAATACTGGAGATCCGCGACTCAGCGCCGCGGCGCTTTGTGGCCATTATCAACTACGCGGGCTCGTCGCTGGACCCTTCGCTGGCGTACATCAAGGCACGCATGACGAGCGTGCGTGAGGCGGCGACCCGAGGCACGGGCAAGATTCTGGCGAACTTCCGCGAGATCCCGGGCGCGGCGAAGCCGATGGCCGTGGAGATCGTGGAGAAGCTGAAAGGCACCGGAATCGGCGGTGTCGTCGTTATCGGCTACACGAGCCAGCCTGTGTGTGAGATCCACGTCGGGTTGAACAAGGTCGGCGTCATACTGTACGGCGGGCTCAACCCGGTCGCGACAACGGAGGAGGCGGGCATCGCGGCGGAGAACATCGCGAACAGCGGGACAATAGATTTCCGCCAGTTGGGGAGCTTCTGGGACATTTAGGCGCCGGGCCGGACGCAGACGCTCCGTGTCGGGCGCTTTTCGCTTATACTTCCGGTGGTGAATCATCGCCCGCAGGAGGACTAGTTATGGTAAACGAGCGCTTCGACCTCACGGGGAAGGCCGTCGTCGTCACCGGCGCCGCGCGCGGTCTGGGAAAGCAGATGACGCTTGCCCTCGCCAAGGCCGGCGCGGACATCATTGCCGGCGATCTGCTGGCGGAGCAGAACGAGGAGACCGCGGCGGAGGTGCGCGCCCTGGGGCGCCGCGCGGTGGCCGTCGCGCTGGACGTGTGCGACTCGCGTCAGTGCGACAACTTGATCGAACGCTGCCTGCGCGAGTTCGGGCGCATCGACGTGATGCTCAGCAACGCCGGGATCGGCGACAGGCGCGGTCTGAACAAGCCGCTCTGGGAGGTCAGCGACGACGACTGGCACTATGATCTCGACATCAACCTCTCGAGCGCCTTCTATTGCGCCCGCGCCGCCTCGAAGCCGATGATGGCGCAACGGAGCGGCGTGATAATCAACCTCGGCTCGGGGACCGCGCTCCGGGGCGCGCCGCGAGTGTTTCCTTACGCCGCCGCCAAGGCAGCCGTTATCTCCTTCACGAAGTCGCTGGCGATGATGCTTGCCCCTTACGACATCCGCGTCAACTGCATCATTCCCGGCGAGATCGCGCGGCGGCCCGGCGAGGGCACGGCGGAAGAGGAGTACTGGGCGGGTCGAGGGCGCTTCTTCCCGGCGCAGCGCGTGGGCGAGCCCTGGGAGCTGGGACCGCTCGCGGTGTTCCTGGCGTCGGATGCTTCCAGCTACATTACGGGCCAGGGCTTCCCCATCGACGGCGGCTTTCTGGCCGGCGGCTACGCGCCGATCCCCTTCGCTCCCATGGTGCCTCTCTAAAGTCGGCAGGCCCCGTCCCCGTTTCGAACGCGGCACGCCGGACGATCCGCGGCGCGGGAAGGCGTCGGGGAGCACCCCGGCGTCACTTCGGTGACACCTCCCAAGAGAATCCGCCAGATTCCCGCAGATCGGGCGCTCCCACTATGCAGATCGGCGTAGCACGTGCCGATATCTCAGTAAGCTACAGTAGCGAGGTTTCCTAGGAAGTTTACTGCAGGAAGGATTCGTCATGTATAAAAAGATGCTCGTCCCCGTGGACGGTTCCCTCCGATCAGAAGTGGTCGTGCCCCATGCCGCGGAGACGGCAAAGGCTTTTGGCTGCACCATCAGACTGTTGACCGTGGTCGACCTCGAAAAGGGGAATGGAAACGGCTCAGAGCCTCCGGACAAGAAGGACGAGGTGGCGAGCCTCGACTGGGTGGAGTCTCAGATCGAGGAGGCGGAGAACCACCTGCGGCCGGTCGCCGAGCGGTTCCAGGACTGCGGACTCCGGCCCGAGATGGAGGTCCGATTCGGGAACCCTTCGGACGAGATCCTGAAGGCGGCCGCCGAGTACGGGAGCGACATCATCGCCATGGCCACGCGTTCCCGCCGCGGCGTCGCGCGGCTGATGTTCGGCAGCGTCGCCGACCAGGTGCTAAAGGAATCGCACGTGCCAGTGCTGCTGATAACGGCCGCCTAGCTCAGCCGCGAGCGCACAGGTAAGCACAACAAGAGACCGCCGGTGAAAGGTGGGCGCTGCCCATCTCCACACCGGCGGTTCCTTATTGCCTGCTTTCAGACCGGCCTACTTCTGAGCCGGCCCGGCCAGACCGCGGCGATGCCTACTTCTTGATGATGCCGAGCGGCAAGATATACTTGCCCCAGGTCTCGTTGACAATCTGGGCGAATGAGGCGTAGAGCGCCGCGCCGGCGGTGAAAAGCCCTTCATAGCCAGCGACGTGTTCGACGTTGGAGTTTCCGCTGTGGGCGCCCCAAGCCAGCAGATAGAAGAGAATCGCGAGCGCCCCGAACACGACCATCAGCGCCACTGATATCCTCAGGGTGCCGACAAACATGTAGGTGGTGAAGATCCCCCATCCTACCAGGAACACCGTGATGCCCCCCGGAGCCGATACCGGACCTAGAATCTTGTTCCCGATGAATATCTCCATCACGGCGAACGCCAGCCAGAAGGCGCCGAAGGAGGTGAAGGCTGTTGCGCCAAAGGTGTTGTTCTTCTTGAACTCCCACTGGCCGGCCAGCAATTGGGCGAGCCCGCCGTAGAAGAGACCGACGGGCAGCACCATTCCAATGTCGGTCTTGTTGATGATGCCGGCGTTGACCACATTCAGTAGCAATGTGGTGAGACCAAAGCCAGCGAGACCAAGCGGAGCCGGGTTTGCGATCGTTTCCGTGACCGTAACGGCCTTACCCTTTAGCCCTTCGACCTCTCTTTTCAGGGCTTCGAGTCTCGACTCGATGTCGTCTGCCACGAATGAACACCTCCTATCAACTCGTCTCTTGCCGATTTGTGGATAGCTATAACATGACCCTGCTCTAAATGTCCACTACCCAAGGGCCTAGGATGGGTTGCTTCCAGGAGACCAGGAGTTGTGTTTTGAGAGGAGACCGGGCGGTAGAGGCGATAAGGCTTGGGATCGGGTTCGAGGAATGACCGAGCACCCGCTCTGCCTTCCCGGTAGAAGCGGGTGCTCAGATTGAAGGCTCTATTCTATCTTTTTGGCCGCGTCCGCCTGATAGTCCCTGAACAGGAGGACAGTTTTGCCTTAATGCAGGTCAACCACTGCGTCCAGGCCGGCGGGCGTGGTTCTGGCGATCACCATCGTGCCACCGAGCGGCGGCTTGACCTCGACAGTGAACGCTTGGTTCGGCCCCAGGCTCTGGCCGCTGAGGTCGACGTTGATCTCCGCCAGCTCTCCTTCCGACAGCAGGTTGTCGCCGTTGCCGACCAGCCAGTTGACGGTCCAGGCGATGTTGGCGACGGATGTGGCAGAGTCGCGGTAGTCGACGACCATCTTGTTGCTGGTGGCATTCGGATCGAGGTCGACCGGCTCGCCGCCGGCGGCGTTCGCAAGGTCGAACACGAGGCTCGTCACCTGGGTCCCGCTGGTGTTGGCGATGACGCTACCACGTAGCTCGAGCGAACCCTCGGTCTTCTGGAGTCCGGCATAGACCGCCTCCTTGCCTCGCTCGGAGCTGAACAGACCGGTGCTCAGCACGACGAACGCGAAGACGGTGGCCACCACCACGAATGCGATCAATATGATGGCGGTCTCCAGACCGGTGATACCTTCCTCTTCTCTTGATACCCGTTTGATTAGCTTTAGCAGTCTACTCATTCACTCCCTCCTTACCGGAGCAGGGCCCTTTGCGACGCGGCCCGCGTCCCCGCTATGAGCGGGGCTAGTGGCAGCCGTCCGTCCCGGCTGCCATTCCAACCGTTTGGGGTCTAGATGTGTGTCGTTATTTAGAGTGGGTAGGTGAAGGGTGCAGGCACCCGACTTGAGTTGGGGGTTAGCCCCTCAGCGGAATCTACAGATTCGGAAGAGGCGGGAGCGAGCAGCGGCTACCAGATGCCGAGCTCTATCCTCGCGTCCTCGCTGGCCATGGTGCGCGGGTCCCAGGGCGGGCTAAAGGTAAGGATGAGCTCGACGTCGCGGACGCCGGGGATGTCCATCACGGCTTCGTGTATCAGCGCGGCGATGACCGGGCCGATTGGGCAGGCGGGCGTGGTGAGAGTGTAGGTTACGCGGACGGTGGCGCCGGTGACGGCGATGTCGTAGATAAGGCCCAGGTCAACGACGCTGAAGCGCAGCTCGGGGTCGAGCACATCGCGCAGGCGCTCCCGGATGACCTCTTCGGAGAAAAGCATGCGCATTCTCTCCTCGACTTCACGCGCCCTGTTCACGCCGCGCGAGAAGCTCGCGCAGGGCGTGCCAGGCGAGGGTGGCGCACTTGACGCGAACGGGGTACTTCGCCACGCCCAGGAACGCCTCGAGGTCGCCCAGGCGATCCGACGGGGTGGCTCCAGGCTCCGTCATCATGCGCAGAAAGTCGGTGATGAGCAGGCGCGCGTCCTCCAGGTTCTTGCCTCTGACCGCTTCCGTCATCATCGATACGGACGCCTGGCTGATGGAGCAGCCGCGCCCGCCGAAGCCGACGTCGGCGATTACGTCGCCGTCGAGGCGCAGCTCGACCTCGACCTCGTCGCCGCAGAGGGGGTTGTAGCCTTCGCCGACAAGCTTCGGTTCGTCGAGGGTCTTGCGGTTGCGGGGGCGGCGGGAGTGATCGAGGATCAGGTCCCGGTACAGCTCGTCGAGCTCAACTTCGGGAGGGGACGGCATTGCCAAAGAACCTCGCGGCTTCCTGAATGCCCTCTGCCAGGGCGTCGATCTCGTCACGGCGGTTGTAGATGTAGATACTGGCGCGGGCGGTGGCCACTACCCCCAACCGCTTCATCAGCGGCTGGGCGCAGTGGTTGCCGGCGCGAACGGCGATACCGTAGCTATCGAGGGCGGTGCCCAGGTCGTGGGGATGCAGGCCGGCGTAGTTGAAGGAGATGGCGCCTCCCCTGATAGACACGTCGCCCGGGCCGTAGAGTGTCAGGTCGGGTATTCGCGACAGTGTCTCCAAAGCATACGCCGTCAGCTCGCTCTCATGGCGGCGCACTTCCGACATTCCCAGGCCTTCCAGGTAGTCGATGGCGGCGCCGAAAGCAACCACGTCGGCGATGTTGGGGGTGCCGGCCTCATAGCGCCAGGGCAACTCGTTCCAGGTGGCCTCCTCCAGCGTCACTTTGCTCACCATCTCGCCGCCGGCGAGGAAGGGCGGCATGTCGTCGAGGACGCTGCGACGGGCGTAGAGAACGCCGACGCCGGTAGGGCCAAGCATCTTGTGGCTGGAGAAGGCGAGGAAATCGCAGTCCAGGTCCTGCACGTCGACCGGCATGTGGGGGACGCTCTGGGCGCCGTCGAGCGCCACCAGCGCTCCGAAGGCGTGGGCGAGCTCGATGATCTCCTTGACGGGGTTGATGGTGCCGAGCGCGTTCGAGACATGGGTGACGGCGACAAGCTTCGTCTTCTCGCCGACGAGCCGGTGCCAATCGTCAGGGAGGAGCTTGCCCTCGTCGTCGATGTCGACTGCGCGCAGGACGGCGCCGACCTCCTTCGCGAGGAGCTGCCAGGGAACCAGATTGCTGTGGTGCTCCATGACCGTGACGACGATCTCATCGCCGGAGCGGAGATGCGTACGTCCCCAGGCCTGGGCGACCAGATTGATCGACTCCGTGGTGTTGCGCGTGAAGAGGACGGTCTCGCTGCCGGGAGCGCCGATGAACCGCGCGACTTTTGCTCGTGTCTCCTCGTAGCGGGCGGTCGCCTCTTCGGCGAGGGTGTGGAGGCCGCGGTGAATGTTGGCGTTATGGCGCTCGTAGTAGTCGACCAGCGTGTCGATCACCGCATGCGGCTTCTGGGTGGTCGCGGCGTTGTCCAGGTACACCAGCGGCTTGCCATGCACCGTGCGCTGCAGTATGGGAAAGTCCCTGCGAATCGCTTCAACGTCAAGCATCTCTTGTGTCCCCGCTTTTTGAGTTCTCTCGATGGAGAGGCCGCGAGAGCAGCTTGCGCTCCAGCGCCCGGCCGATCTGTCGCCGCAGGCCGTCCTGCCGGTCATCCTGCCGGCAACCAGGAAGAAGCTCGATACCCTGCTGGAAGAACCCTTCGACGATGGCCCGCGACGCCTCTTCCCGCGAGAGGCCGCGCGACATCATGTAGTATAGCTGGTCCTCATCGACGGAGCTGACGGTGGCACCGTGGCTGCACCGCTTCACGTCGTGCGCCTCGATCTCGAGCACGGGGATCGGCGTCACGCGGGCGTCGCTGCTGAGGAGCAGGTTGCGGCTCGTCTGGTTGGAGTCGCTGTCATCGGCGCCGCGGCGAATGCGGGTCAGACCATG
>JBEKDP010000058.1:0-11194 GCA_050014295.1 Dehalococcoidia bacterium
AGACGTCGACCACATCCACAACCGGCTGGAGAATGCGGGATTCGGCCCGAGGGGGCTCCTGATGGTCGTCTACGGGGTTAGCCTGCTGCTTTCGGGGGCGGCGATCCTGCTGCACGGGGTGGACGTCCTGTGGGTGCACGTCGCCGTGCTGGTGGGATTTGCGGTGGTGGTGGTAATCCTGCTGACCAAGCTGGGCTACGTCGTGACGTTGTGGAACAGCCAAGGCATAGTCTGGCTGCGCCGCCGGCTGATGTTTGTGGTGTCTCCCAGGCCGCTGAACCCAGGCAACGGCCGACGCCGCGGCTAGTCCTTCACCGTCTTCTGCCGTCCGAGCAGCCTCTTCGACCAATTCCCCGCCAGCAGGCAGCCACAGCGCGCCAGAATCCCCATCCCAATGACGAAGTCGACCAGCAGGCCGCGTCGCAGGTACTTCTTGTAGTAGTGCCACATGCTCCGATGGCGGGCGATGATGCTGCGGACGGGCAGGGTGCTGCTGCTGCGGCCGATGTGGTGGATGACGGTGGCGTCCGGGAAGTAGACGACTTTGTAGTCGGCGCGATGAACCCGCTGGCAGAGGTCGACGTCCTCGATGTACATGAAGTAGCTTTCGTCGAAGAGGCCGATCTGGTCGAGGAGCGGGCGGCGCACCATCAGGCAGGCGCCGGAGACCCAGTCGACCTCCGAGATCGCGTCATGGCTCCAATCGGTCAGCAGATAGCGGCTGGAGAAGCGGTTGCCGGGGAAGAGGCGGGTGAGCAGCGAGTAGCGGTTGAACAGGGCGACGGAGAAAGTGGGAAAGCGGCGGCAGGAGAGCTGAAGGGAGCCGTCTTCGTTGAGGAGCCTCGGGGCGACGATGCCGGCGTCGTCGTGGGTGCGGAGATAAGCGAGCAGGGGGCCAAACGGGTCGCGTTCGATCTCGGAATCGGGGTTGAGGAGGACGACCGCCTCGCCGGCGGCCGCACGGATGCCGTGGTTGGCGCCCGCCGCGAAGCCAACGTTCTTGGCCAGACGCAGCAACCGCACGCCGGGGAACTCCGCCGCGACCATCGGCGCGCTGCCGTCGCGCGAGTCGTTGTCGACGACGATGATCTCGTGCTCGACGCCGGGCGGGTGGGCGGTGAGCGACTGGAGGCAGCGGCGGAGGTGCTCGCGGCTGTTGTAGCTGACGATGACGATCGACAGGTCCAAGCTCAGCCCCCTCCAACCGCGTCCCGATAGACCTCGATCGTCTCGCGGGCAGCCTTCTCCCAGCTAAACTGGGCGGCGCGTTCGAGGCCGCGCCGTCGGAGGGTCGCGCGAAGCCGGTCGTCCTTGAGGACGCGCGCCATTGAGTCGGACAGGAGGTCGGGGTCGCGCGGGTCGATGAGGAGGGCGGCGTCGCCGGCGACCTCCGGTACCGCCGAGACGTTGGAGGCGACGACGGGCACGCCGCAGGCCATGGCCTCGAGCACGGGGAGGCCGAAACCTTCGTAGAGCGAGGGGAAGACGAAGAGGTCGGCGGCACTGTAGAGCGCCGGCATGTCTTCCGACGATACGTAGCCGGTGAAGATGACCTCGCCTTTGAGGCCGAGCTGCTCGGCTAGCTGGAAGTCGGCCTGATACTTCCAGGCGCGCTGGCCGGTGACGACGAGCTTGTGCTCGATACCCTGTTGTCGCAGCTTGGCGAACGCCTTGAGGAGCGTCGCGCGGTTCTTCCCCGGCTCCAGGCTCCCCACACTGAGGACGTAGCGCTCGGGCAGCAGGTTCTTCAGGAGGAACCGTTCGAGCGCCGCCCTGTCTTCGATAGGGCGAAAGGCGGGCGACGCGGCTTCCGCTATCGCGCGCACCTTGTTTGGGGAGACGTGGAGGAGCCGCACGATGTCGTCCTTGACGGCCTCCGACGGGCAGATCAGCCTGTCAGCGACCTTGGCGGTCGCGCGGCTCACGGACTGGAAGTAGAGGCGACGGCTAAGGTGACGACGCGGCGGCAACCGACAGTAAGCACGGGCGCGGTGTGGTGAGGGGAGTGAACGACGTCTATGGCGCGTACCTTGAGCTTGGCAGGGAGAAGTAGCTGTTCCCAGAGCAGGCGCGCCGGCCGCGAGCGCGCGGAGACGCGCGCAACCTGGAAGTCGGGGTGGGCGCGCTGAAGGTCGTCGAAGGCGCCGTCGCGGGCGAAGACGACGTACTCGTTCTCTTCGTCGACGGCGGCGAGGGCGCGAACGAGGTTGTAGGTGTAGACGCCCGCTCCGGCCATCAGGCGGGGGATCGAAGTAGCGTCGAAGGCGATCCTCATCTTCCCCCTCTAGAGCTGGCCCGGCTCCAGGGTGTGGCCCATGCGGCCGCGATAGTAGTCCCAGACGCCGAGCGTGAGCGCGCGCATCAGGCGCCACTGGCGGCGGAAGGCGTAGCGGGCAAGGTAGGCCAGGCGGGTCCCCAGAAAGTAGAGCGTGAACAGGGCGAACCAGACGCGCGATTGGGCGTGCTTCTTCACCAGGTAGAGCCGGTTGCGGGTCGCGTAGTAATGCTTAAACGGCGTCATCCAGCCGCCGCCACTGGAGGCGCTCTCTAGATGATAGATCACGGCCTGCGGGTGGTAGAGGAGCCGGTAGCCCTTCGCGAGCGCCTGCTCAAGCCAGTCGGTTTCCTCATAGTACATGAAGAAGCGCTCGTCGAGGAGGCCGACCTCACGAAAGGCGGCCGTGGGGACGAGGGCGCAGCAGAAGCTCGCCGTCTGGAGGTCGCGCGGCTTGTTGGTGGCAGGGCCGTCGGGCTTGCCGTGGTAGGTGTTCTTGAAGAGGCCGAACCGCCAGTCGAAGCCGCCGGCGTGGGTGCTGATAAGCGTGGGATCTTGGTAGTAGAGGATCTTGGGGACGACGATGGTGCGCGGGCCGGCGGCCGCGACGAGCGTCGTCAGAAAGGCGTCGGTGAGCACCGTGTCGTTATTGAGGATGAGGACGTAGTCGAGGCCGGCGTCGAGGCAGTGGCGGATGCCGGCGTTGTTGCCGCCGGCAGTGCCCAGGTTGCCGGACTGGCGGAGGAGGATGGCCTCGGGGAAGAGGGCGCGCAGTTGCTCGTCGGAGCCGTCGCGGGAGCTGTTGTCGACGATAACGAGGCGGAAGTTGGGGTAATCGACGCGGAGGAGCGAGCGAGCGAAGTCGCCGATGAAGGCGGCGCCGTTGTAGTTGACGACGACGATGCCCACAGACGGGGGATCAGTGGCGCTGCTTTCGGGCTTGTGCATGAGATAGGGTAGCGTCCGAGTCGAGATGGACACATCTTATCATCAGCAGGAGGGAAGCAGTAGGGCGCGCGCCCTTTCCGTGCGCTGGCGGCCCGGCGCGCACTGGCCCGTCCCGTGCGTGCGGTCGCTGCCGCCCATGGAGACATGAGCGATCTTCTTCCCACCCTCCCGCCCTAGGAAGGTTTGGCAGGTTGGGGGACACCCCCAAACCCCCAGCGGAGGGGCACGCCCCTCCGCACTCCCGTTGTTCTTGGTAGAAATGCGAAGCTAAGGCATCACGTCAGCGCTCGCCACCAAGCGCGAACGATTCGGCGAGGGCGTCTTGCCAGGGGCGGAGGGTGATGCCCAGCTTGGCGGCGGCCTCGTTGCGGAGGACAGAGTACGGAGGCTTGGGAGGAAAGGGCTGGAGCGCCGAGGTGGTGGTCGGCGAGAGGCGCACGTCATCGCGGCCGGCAAGGCGCAGGATTTCGCGCGCCCAGTCGTAGCGGGAGCACTCGCCGGCGTTGGTGAAGTGGTACACGCCGTGGACATTGTGACGAACCAGCGCGGCGATTGCGCCGGCGAGGTCGCGAGCAAGGGTCGGCGCGGCAACCTCGTCGGTAACCACGGAAAGCTCCTGTCGCTCGGCGGCGGCAGCCAGGATCTTCGCCGGGAAGTCGTGCTCGCCGCCGCCGTAGAGCCAGGCCGTCCGGACGACGTAGTAGCGGTCGAGCAGCTTGCGCACGTGCTCCTCGCCCGCGAGCTTGGAGCGGCCGTAGGCGTTGATCGGATTCGTCGCGTCGGACTCCTGGTAGGGCTCACGCTTGAGGCCGTCGAAGACTTCGTTCGTGCTCACGTAGACGAGCGACGCGCCGACATCGCGGCAGGCGAGAGCGACGTTGCGGGTGCCGAGGCTGTTCACGCGCTGGGCGAGGTCAGGGTCGCGCTCGCAAAGGCTGGTATCGGTGAGGGCGGCGCAATGGACGACGACATCCGGGCGCGCGGCTTCGACAACGCGTTGCGTGGCAGCGCCGTCGCGGACATTGAGCTCGCGGAGGTCGGCGCCTTCGACCTCATCGTCGGGGAAGGCGCGCATGAGCTCCCGCCCAAGCTGGCCGCGATTACCGGTGACGAAGATGCGCACGGTCTACTGCTCGGCGAGAGGTGTGGAGCGGGCGGACGCGAGCCGGGCGGCGTACTGGCGCTCGTAGTAGGTACGGAAGTCGCCGGACTTGATCTTCTCCCACCACCAGCGGTTGTCGACGTACCAGGCGACCGTCTTCTGGAAGGCGGCGGGGAAGTCGTGGCGGGGGGACCAGCCGAGGGCGCGCATCTTCTGCCAGTCGAGCGCGTAGCGGCGGTCGTGGCCAGGGCGGTCCTCCACGAAGCGGACGAGGCTGCGCGGCTTCCCCAGCAGCGTGAGGATCGTCTCTACTGTGTCCAGGTTCGGCCGCTCGTTGCCGGCGCCGATGTTGTAGACCTCGCCCGGCGCGCCCCTGTGCAGGAGGAGGTCGAGCGCCTCGCAGTTGTCCTCGACGAAGTGCCAGTCGCGCACCTGCCGGCCGTCGCCGTAGACGGGCAGCGGCTCGTCCTCGAGGGCGTTGGTGATGAACAGGGGCGCCATCTTCTCCGGGTACTGGTTGGGGCCGACGTTGTTGCAGGGCCGGGCGATGACGACCGGCAGCGAGTAGGTCCCGACGAAGGCGAGGCACTGCATGTCGCCGCCGGCCTTGCTCGCCGAGTAAGGGCTACGTGGATGGAGGGGGTCGCTCTCTTTCGAGAGGCGCGGCGGCGGCACATCGCCGTAGACCTCGTCGGTGGAGATGTGGAGAAAGCGCTCGATGCGTCCGGTCGCCGCCGCTGCCGCGAGGAGGGTGTAAGCGCCGTGGACGTCTGTGCGGATAAAGGGCGCGGGCTCGAGGAGGGAGCGGTCGACGTGGCTCTCGGCGGCGAAGTTGACGACGGCGTCGACGCCGGCGACGAGTTGGGCGACGAGGCCGGCGTCGCAGATGTCGCCCTTGACGAAGCGGTAGCGCTTGGCGAGGGGCGAGCTTTCGACGTCGCGCAGGTTGTCGAGGTTGCCGGCGTAGGTCAGCTTGTCGAGGTTGACGACCTCGTAGTCGTCGTGCGCCGTCAGGAGATGGCGGATGAAATGGCTGCCGATGAAGCCGGCGCCGCCCGTGACCAGGATCTTCCGCATCGCTCTCTCGCCGTCCTGCTAGGGTATGCGCACGCGGCTGAAGTCGCCGAGCACGAGGTTGCAGCTCCGGGGCCGGGCGTCGCTGCCCTTGAGCTCGACGTTGCGGCCGATGAGGCTGTCCTGGATGCGGGTCGCCATGCCGCCGATGACGGTGTCCTCCATGACCACGCTCTGCTCGATCTCACTGTTCTCGATCAGGCAGTCGTGGTAGATGGAGGTAAAGGGCCCGACGTAGGAGTTAACAACGCGCGTGCGCTCGCCGATTATCGACGGGCCGCGGATGATGCTGTTGACGATCTCGCAGCCGGCCTGGAGGACGACGCGCCCTTCGATGCGGGAGGCGACATCGACCGTGCCGGCGCTCGCAGGCTCCAGGCACTCGAGGATGGCGCGGTTCGCTTCGAGGATGTCGCCCATCTTGCCGGTATCGATCCAGCAGCCGTCGGCGACTTCGCAGCGCACCTCCAGGCCGCGGTCGACCAGGTACTGGATGGTGTCGGTGATCTCCAGCTCGCCGCGGGCGGAGGGCTGGATGGCGTTCACGGCCTCGAAGACGCGGTGGTCGAACAGGTAGATGCCTATGACGGCGAGGTTGCTGGGTGGGTCGCGCGGCTTCTCGACGACGCGGAGGAGGCGCCCGTCCTGCAGCTCGGCGACGCCGAAGTCCTGCGGGTTCTTCACGGGGTAGACAAGTATCTGGCCTGCCGGACGCGGATCGCGGCGGCAGTACTGGATGACGAAGGGGAGGATGCCCTCCCGGATGAAGTTGTCGCCGAGGAAAAGGACGAAGGGGTCGTCCTTGAGGAAGCCGTGGGCGATCTTGACGGCGTGGGCGATGCCGAGGGGCGCTTCCTGCTCGACGTAGGTGACGCTGACGCCGAAGCGGCTGCCATCGCCGACGGCGGCCATGACCTGGTCCTTGGTATCGCCGACGACGATGCCGATGTCGCGGACGCCGCACTCGACAAGGTTCTCGATGGCGTAGAAGAGGATGGGCTTGTTGGCGATGGGCACGAGCTGCTTGGCGCCGGTGTAGGTGAAGGGACGCAGGCGGCTGCCCTGGCCGCCGCTAAGGATGAGCCCCTTGAGCTTGATCGGGAGGTCCAGCATGCCGGCCCCGTTCCTGAGTGACGCGGATGCTCCTAACTTCGTGAAGCTATTGTAGTCTCAGGAGTTTGGGGCGGCAACCACGGCTACGGTTCTGGGGGTCAGGGGGAGTCTGCTGCGGGGCGGCCTATCGCGTTTGATTGACCAGTTGAATTCAAGCGAATTATTTTTTCGGGCGTTTTCTGAATCTGGGTTTTGGAGCGATGTGCGGCAATGTATGATTGATGTCGCGGGCGGGTCCGGCGGAATCGGGTTGGCGTCATAGGGCGATGATAGCAGAGGAGAAGGCGGATCTGTAAGGGAGATGTGGCACGGCGGAAGCTGGGAGACCAGTTCGTGCGACCTCGATGAGGGGAACGCAATAGACTGCGCTATCGGGTGGTGCTGGCGGCGTGACCTACGCTGTGATCAATTGATGTCATGCTGGCGCAAGCTGGAGAGCGCCGCTACCATCAATATCGATGGTGAGATTCCGGCGTGCCGGCGCGATGTTGCGTCCGTGAGCAAGGATCACGATCTCATACCGTTGAGCGGGGATATTCTGAGAAACGCCCGGAGCAATGTGGAAGACAAAGAGGTTGGGAGTGGCCTTAGCGAGACGCAGGGCAGCTACCCGACTCACCGTGTCACCTGCTTGTAGGCCAGCGCCCTCATCCCGCTTCAGTACCACATCAATGTACTTCGTCTGACCGACATTCAACGAGAAGTCTTGCTGAAATCGATTATCTGGCGGGTTATCATGCATTTGGTGCAAGGTCAAGTGAGGGGGCAGAACGGGCGGCGCTATATCTTCCAGCTCAACCGACACATTATCGACTGTAGCAAAGCCGTCGTGTCGTACTCCGACGCGACACAGTATTTGCTGGATTGGGAGGCCCTCGCCTGACACAAAGCGCTGTTCCTGCCTGAATGTCGGCCCCGAGCCAACCACAATTTCGAGTCTCGGCTGAGTCTTCGGCTCGTCAGCCTGCGCTTCCGGTTCGACAACTTCCTCTGGGATTGAGAAGTCTCCGGCCGTATGCCAGGCGGTTCCGGTCAAGTCCACCGGACACCCAGCAGTTTTGAGGCGATAAGCGAGTTCTTGACGCCGTTGACCTGAATTGTCGAGGCGAATGACATGGCGTCCGCCAATATCGCTGAACGGGCGTAGGGTGCCAAGTCCTACAAGAACGGTCCTGTTCACATGTCTGCCCATCGCCATGCCCGCCTCGAAAAGGACGTTCGGACGGGCTTGACCAGTGAGTTTCTTCTCATGGGGAGGGTCGTCTGGCTGCTGAAGAGAATCACGGAGCTTCGCCTCGTCATCAGGTGTCATGAGAACCACGACAGCCTGAGCTTGGTTGAATGCCGAATCGAGGATCTCGCCCACGTAAGGGGTAGGTTTGCCAGTGGCTTGTACAGCTTGATTCCACTCTAGCGCCTTGAGGCCAATAGTGTGCAGAAAATCGAACATGGCGTCACGAGCCTTTAGATTCCTGCCATGGACGACCCATACAGTTGACTTATCAACCGGACCCTCCATTGAGGGAAGAACAGCGGAAGACGTTTCAACGCCCGGCGGCACTGTAATCAGTTCATCAGTTACATCCACGCCGCGGTCAGCGACTCGCCATTCGTACGGAGGGCCTGTCAAGAATATGAAGGAACTCGTACGATCTTCAGCCTTAAGCTGTTCGATAACCAATGCCGATGGCTGTTCTGCTCGTGAAATACGAATGTGATGGAGGTCGTGTGGGGCGACGGCATGGCCGCCTATTACGATGGCGTGCCCTTCGCGATAGGGACGAAGGAAGCGTTCTTCTAGTTCCTGTTGTGGTATGTCAAGGCGCGTAAGGTCGTGATTAGGATCTGACTTCCTGGTGATTCGAACGTGATATAGTTGACTCTTCTCGTCGTCCATCTACCGTCTTCCTCAGTAGCTGTATGAGAGGCGAAGGCGGTAGACCTTCGCTTCTGGGAAAGATGTCGCGGCTATTGTAGCAGTTTTGACTGATCCCTTCATCCGATCGTGGGAAACGGGCTAGCGTCTGCAGCGGCCCTGCCGGGGTGACGCTTCCGCCTCGGAGTTCGGGTGCGACGGCGCCATCGGATGCGCCGAATGGCTAGCTTGTGTGCTGGGCCAGCGCCTTGGCGAGACGAATTGCCTCATCAGGAGCGCCTGTATCGCCAAAACGGGCAATCATTGCGCTCGCGACGACTTGTCCCTGTCTATAGGCGGCGGTTGTGACAACGACAGAGACGGTCTCGGCTCCATTAGGAACGGACGCGTGAAGTTCGCCTCCCCACGACTCGTCGCCAATGGTCGGCACTTCGAACGTCTCCGCTCTCCCAATGCTCGCACCTTGGCATTCCGTGTTAGCCTCCTGCAGTGTGTCAGCGATCATGTCTTGGAAGGCGAGAGCAGCGCCGCTCGCGTCTTGAAACAGATCGACACTGGAGGCAATGAGGAGAGTGGTACCGTCGGAAGACGAGGACGCGCCGGAAGCAGGCCCATACTCCTTGTCGTAGGTGGCGACCCACTGCGTGGCGTCAAGCTCCGACGCTCGCTTCTGGGGATCGCAGGCGTTGTTGATGACGTCATTTCGCGCCTGAGGCCCCGATTTGGTGGAGTCCACCACGAAGCTGCTGTATGCGGCGCCAAGGTCGGCGGACGTGAGGACCATGTTGGGAAGATCTGCCTGGGATACCTGCTGAGGGGTTGGACTGGGGGGGCTGGTCGGGGTGCCCGGTGAGTCGGAATCGCCGCCGCTGCAGGCGCATATCAACCCGACCAGAATAGCGGCGGGGAGGAAGCATAGTTTGCGGTCCATGTTTGTCTCCTATCTCTACGACGGACGAGCAGGCGGTTCAGAAAGCCGAATCCGTGTCGTCACGTTATCATTGTCGGCCCAGACACTTAGTCCAGTACGTCGGGGCGTCACCTACGCCTCGGAGTTCGGGCGCGACGGCGCTAAAATGCGGGGCATGCTCCAGGGCAGGTGGGTCTGGATATGGAACTGGCGGCGCTGCCTCCCGCTCGCTATCTCAGGCCCCACTGCTTCTGTGCGTTCAGGACGATGTTGCCAGCCTCTGCCTGGATGGCACGCGCCTGCTCGCCGGATATGCCGCCATGGAAGCTAAGTCCTTCAGGGCTCTCCCGGAAGATGGAGGCGTAGAAGACGCAGGCGGCCAGATAGGTGCCGGCCCGATTGGGGTGACTGCCGTCGTCTTGCCACAGGTTTATGTCAGGGTGATCGAGGCGGACCATGTACCAGGTGAACCCGACCGGGGCCACGGGCACATTCAGCTCTTCGGCGATGTCTAGGTACGCGGCGTTGATCTGCTGCTGCATGGCCTCGTAGGTAGGCAAGCCGGACGCCGGCAAACCGCCCTTGTGGGCCCACGTCATGAAGAGCAGCGGTACTGCCCCGACCGCCTCGGCTCTGTCGGCGAGCGTTTCGGCGGCAGGGTACGTGTAATCGTCGCGCCCGATGTCGGTCGCGGGTGTCTCGCTCTGCTCCTGGAGAACCACGTACGACCAGCCCTGCGACGCGATCTTGTCGAGAGAGTCGGACGAGGCCGCGTGCTGGGCCAGCGTCTCGCTGCTGTTGGCGACCATCGCCACCTGGACAGGACGCCCGGCCGACTCGGCCAGGTGGGCGAATGTCGACGGCAGGTCGTTGACGTAGGTGAAGCTATTGCCCAGAAAGAGGACGCGGGTGCAGGCTCCGGTGCCGCAGGTCGACCCAGCCGAGGCGCTGCAGGCGCAGATCAACCCGGCCAGGATGGCGGCAGGTAAGAAGCATAGTTTGCCGTTTACGTTCGTCTCCTGTCTCTGCAACAGATGAGCAGGCGCTTCAGACAGCCGATTCCTTGTCGTCACGTTGTCATTATCGGTCGCACGTACGTCGGGGTGACACGCGCGTCTCGGAGATTGGGCGCGAGGGCGGTAGAATGCGGGGCATGCTCCAGGGCAAGTGGGTCTGGATATGGAACTGGCGACGCTGCCTCGGCGGCGATGCGGTCGCGGTGGCGCGGCGCGTGCGCGAGGCCGGCTGCCAGGGCGTCTTCGTCAAGAGCGACGACGGCGGGCACCCGTTCGACCAGGGACGGCCGGTCTGGGAGATCGTCCAGTCGCTGCAGCAGGAGGGGCTGAAGGCGGGGCTCTGGGGCTACGTCTACGGCTGCGACCGGCCGACGGTGATCTACGACGATCTCAAGCAGACGGCGGCGGAAGAGGCGGCGACGGCGGCGCGCTTCATCGGCGAGAGGCCGGTCGCGGGGTATCGCGGCCCCGACGCGTACGTCGTCGACGTGGAGGCGGAGTACGAGCGCCAGCCGAGCGACCCGGCGTCGACGGCGGAACGCTATCTGCAGGCGGTGCGCGCGGCTGCCGGGCCCGACTTTCCGCTGCTCTACGCGCCGCTCGCTCAGCCGGACTACCACCGCGGCCTGCCGTATCGCGTGTTCAACCGCTACTGTCAGGCGGCGATGCCGCAGGCTTACCATAACGCGATGGAGGCGTCGCCGGAGAGGGCAATCGAGCTGTGCTACGGGGCGTTCGCGGCGGAAGGGCTGACGGACGTGCCGCTGGCGCCGGTCGGGGCAGCGTACGGGTCGGTGACGGCGGACGAGCTGGGGCGCTGGGCGCAGTCGGCAATCGGGCGCGGGGCGACGATGCTGTCGTGGTGGAGCTTCGAGCACAT
>JBEKDP010000059.1:0-9221 GCA_050014295.1 Dehalococcoidia bacterium
GACCTTCTCAACCCTATTGCCACCCGCATGATAGGAGCCAACATCAACCGGCGAACCGTCGACAACGTAAAAGCCGCCGGATTCCAGATGACGGGTGTCGAGAAGCATGCGGGGATCATCCGGCTAATCGAGGCGGCGCCCTAGTCTACGGCCCTTCGAAACGGGTCGCCGATCCGAGCGCAGAGTCAGCCGCGTCGTATCCGTCAAGGCTCTGAGCACCGCCTTGAAGGAAGAGGGCGCCATCATTATTGCCTCCAGCGATACGACAGGTGAACTAACTTCTCTTTCCTGTCACTCCATCGCCGTCGGGGCTAGAACACCAGGACTTTCTCGCTGGCGGCAACCCACTCAGCGAGCTGGGGCGTAGTGCTCCCCCGCTTGACGCCCTCGGTGAAGTCCTCTTCCTTGATGCCCCGAGCATCCATGCAGGTGGCGCAAGCCAAAATGGTGGTGCGGTGGAACAGCCCTTTTAGCATTCGTTCGATGTTGTAGTAGCCTTGGGGCGTGTTTTGCCCCGCGAGGCCGCACACGACTGCGTCGCCCATGAGAAAGATGCGGAGATCCATCTCGCCCTGCTTGACGAGGGCCATCGCCAGACGAAGGGCGTTGTACGGCCGCTCATTGCCGTAGGGTGAGTCGTTGATGACGATGGTTATCATCGGTTCTTCCTTTCCGTCACTGGTCCGGAGATCGCAGCACAACACCATCTAACAGCGAATAATCAGTCTTTTCAGCACAGCAGCGGGCTAGGTTTCAGTCGCTGCGAGGGGTAAGACGCGCCCCGCGATTCTCGACCAGGTCCACCATCGCCTTCTCCAACGGGACGTCGAGCGCGACGGCAACAGTGCTGGTGTAACGCATTAGCGCCACCGATGCGATAATCTCGACGATCTCCGCGTCGGTCCAGCCCACGGCCCGCAGCTCGTCGACCATCTCATCGGTGACCGCCGCCGGCCGCCGCCCCACCACGCGCGCGAAGTTAACCGCTGCGTTCTCTTTGTCCGTGAGCCGCGGCGAAGGTTTGCCGTCGATCAGCTCCACACACTCTTCCGTGCTCCAGTGCTTTCCGCGCAGCGCCATCATGTGAGCTGCGGTGCAGTATTGACACTCGACTTCGCAGGCGGTGACGGCGAAGAATACGCGCTTGAGCTCTTCACGAATGCTGCCCTCTTGAACGGTGGCCTGGCTCAGAGCCCACAGAGCATCGGTGGTCTGGGGAAGGTAGGCCAGCCCTCTCTGAAGGGCGGGGACCATTCGATAATAGCTCTTGACCCTTTCGAACATGTCCTTAGCTTTGCCGGTGGCCTGGTCTGGGTCTAACAATGCTACGCGAGCCATTGGTACCTCCTTGGCTAATCTGAATCGAGAGTCTTGTCGTCTGGACCCGTTTCGACGGCCAATTCCGGGTTCGCTCCCCATTCCATCCATGAACCATCGTAGAGTGCGACGTTCTCATGACCCAGCACGTACAACACGAAGAGGTCGAAGGCGCCGTAGGCACCACCACCGCAGTACGTGATCACCCTCTGGTCAAGGCTCAGGTCCAGCTTCCGCCAGAGCTGTGCCAGCTCGTCCGGCGGCAAGAGGGTTTGAGCGACGCGATCAACGTTGTCGGTCGCCGGCAGGTTTCGGGCAGTCGGAATATGACCGGCCCTATGCGTCGGATAGAGTCCCATTCTGCCGCTGTAGAAGGGTTTCGGCAGCGCATCGACGATGCAAACGTCCGGCCGTCCTAGTGCCTGGAGCACTTCGTCGCGGGCGGCAATGAGCTCGGGACGTATTCGCGCCTGGAAGGTCGCAGCGGCAGAGGTAGGAGTACCGGTTTCCAAGGGACGCCCTTCGGCAGTCCACCTGGTTAGGCCGCCGTTCAGAACCTTCACCGCGTCGTGGCCGTAGTATCGCAAGGCCCACCAGAGCCGCGCCGCCCAGGTCCCGCCCTGGTCGTCATACACAACGACCGTGCTGTCGTTGCCGATCCCCAGACGTCCCATCAGGGTCGCGAAGTGATCGGGCTGCAGGATGTTGAGCAGGTCGTCTCCCGGCTCCGAGAGGTCGGATGCGAAATCGACGAATACCGCCCCTGGGATGTGGCCTTGTTGGTAGGCTTCCCTTCCCGAGACGGCCCGGAACGAGCCGCCCGAAACCGCCCGAACGTAGTGGCGCATATCCACAATGCGAACCGACGGATCGTCGAGGTGTGCGGCCAGCCACTCCGTCGTCGCCAGCGCTTCCGGGTGCCTGTACTCTCCCATTGTCAATCCCGGCTCTTCCGCCCGGCCCCCGTCTCACTGACCTCCGGGTTCTCGGCCGTCAAATAGCCCGTGATCATGTCGGCCATCGGCCCGAGGAATTCCTCGGGAGTAACCTTGTCCGGTTGCGTCTGATACTGCAGGACGAGGCCGTCGTTCACGGCTAAGAAGAGACGAGCAGCGTGCTGCACGTCGAGGTCAGCACGAACGAGGCCCGCGCGCTTGGCGCCGGAGAAGAAGTGCGCGAGCGCGGCGGAGCAGTGGTCGAACAACGCCGCAAGCGCCTCGCGCCCCCACTCGTTGCGGCTTGCCAGGGCCCAGAACTCCATGAGGAGGGGCGACCAGACGGGGTCCGTCCGGCAGGTCATCCAGGAAGCTTCGATGATCCGGAGAACACTCTGGCGCAACGCAAGGCCGGGCTCAAGGCGGGCGGCCGTCTCTGCGGCCCGTTGGCGCACGCGCTCGACGAGGATGGTCCGAAAGAGCTCCTCCTTGCTGGCAAAGTGACTGTAGAGGGCTCCCTTAGCGATACCGCACTCGTCCGTGATCTCCTCCACGGTCGCGCCCTCGTAGCCTCGACGGGCGAACACCCGGTAGGCCGCCTCAAGGATGCGAGTCTGCGTCTCCTCTTTGCGCTGCTGCGGCAACGTCAGTCTTCGCACCATTTACACCTCCAAGCCCGCACACATGAAGCTCGCGTTGCCACCGTATGGCTGCTCACACGCCGGTGGGCGAACCCGAGATTCTAAGGCGACAACCCCCATGTCCCAGCCGTGAAAACCAGGCGGAACGCCACTGCCCGCAGCTCGTTGAAATGACTGACCGGACGGTCATTGACCGTTCCCCCATTCTAGTCAGGGCCGAGTGTGGTGTAAAGAGGCGGAAACTCCGGACGCGCCCCCCAGTCCTGATCGCGCTCTGCTTTTCGGGATTGCATCAGAGCAGGGCGGCTACTTCGGTGGAAAGCAAGACCGGGGGAGAGGGAGCGTTGTCGCGGGCCCGGCGCGATACCCACCGCCCAGCGCCAGGTCACCTCTTGCGCAATACGCCCACCGCAGGAATCGCCCCCAGGGCCGCTGCTAGGGCCGATTGTTGACCCACCTAGGGAAGTTCGAAAAGATGCTCCCTCAGCTTTGGCCGCGCCTGCAGTCCATGGCGACGTTGACCTAGGCTGTGGTAGCGTTTATAAGGGGCAGGCCACCAGAAACGCAGGGAGTTCAATAGGCTATCAGTCGTTTCTCTCCACGCCGGAACCTGCATTTTTTTTCACAAAGGGCTGATTATTACGGGTGAAACGCTTGACATAGCGAAAGGCTTTCGTATACTTGAGATCTAGGCAGAAATACCTAGAGACAGTACGCATAAATACTTAGAGAGGCCTAGGCATATATGCCTAGAGAGGGCGGCATCTAGATTCATTTGGCGGGCCAGTGCCGGACCGAAACGGTCAGCGCCCGGCTCTGTTATTGGTGACCATCATTCCCGTCAGCGAAGCAAAGGTGGGGAATCTTTATCTTGAAGAGACGCTCGTTGACAATACGGCTGAGCGGTGGCGCGCTCGTCGTTGTGGCAAGTGGTCAGGTTCACCGAGCCGCGGTCTTAACCGCCAGCCCTGCGATCCGCTCTCCGGCAACCCCAACGAGCCCGCTACTTCGCTTCCCATCGGACGTCGCCAAGAGCCGCGTCTTCTCGACGATCGTCCGGGATGCTTACCACCCTTCCCGACATCTTTGGACGGATATTGCAGGAGTGATGAGCACATGCGGGCTTTGACGGACGCTAGCACGACGACCTCGGCTCCGACGCCCGCCGTGGCGAAGCGATTGGTGACAAGGCCGACATCGCCCGCTCATGCAGCCTCTGATCGGCAGGCCATCAGAATCGACGGGACAGACTTGGGGTCTGCCTCGAAAGAGGGGCAGGCGATGTTAGACGTAGAACTTATCAGACAAGATTTCCCCATCCTGCAACGGATGATCCACAACAAGCCGCTGGTCTACCTCGACAATGCGGCGACGAGCCAGAAGCCACGCGCTGTCATCGACGCGATAGTCGAGTACTACGAGGGGCACAACGCCAACGTCCATCGCAGCATCCACACCCTCGGCGACGAGGCGACGACGCTCTACGAGGAAGCGCGGGAGAAGACGCGTCGATTCATCAACGCGCCGACGGCGAAGAGCATCGTCTTCACGCGCAATGCGACGGAGGCGATCAACCTCGTGGCGTATGCCTGGGGGTGGAAAAATGTGAAAGAGGGCGATGAGATCGTCCTCAGCGTCATGGAGCACCACAGCAACCTGATTCCCTGGCAGATGCTGGCGCAGGCGACGGGCGTCACGCTTCGCTTTATAGACATCGACGACGAGGGCCTGCTGCGCTGGGACGACGTGCAGCGGCTCATCGGCGAGAAGACGAAGCTTGTGGCGCTGACGCAGATGTCGAACGTGCTCGGCACCATCAATCCTATTCGGGAGATCGGCGAAATTTCCCACGCTTACGGCGCGCTCATGCTCGTCGACGGCGCGCAGAGCGTTCCTCATATGCCGGTCGACGTACAAGAGCTGGACTGCGACTTTCTCGCCTTCTCCAGCCACAAGATGCTGGGTCCGATGGGCGTCGGCGTACTCTACACGCGGCCCGCTATCCTCGAGAGCATGGGGCCGTTTCTCGGCGGCGGACACATGATCTCGCAGGTCGAGCTTCGAGAGGCGACCTACAATGTCGCGCCCTGGCGGTGGGAAGCGGGCACGCCTGACATCGGCGGAGTCGTTGGCTTTGGCGCCGCCATCGATTACCTCGAAGGGCTGGGGATGGACGCGGTCCGGCAGCACGATGTTGAGCTTCTGGACTATGCCATCCGAACACTGGAGAAGATACCGGGCATCACCATCTACGGACCTCGTGACGCCTCCAAGCGCGGCGGCGCTCTCGCCTTCAACTACGAGAACATTCACTCGCATGACGTCGCCACTGTCCTTGACTATCAAGGTATTGCCGTAAGGGCAGGCCATCACTGCGCTCAACCGCTGTTGAAGCGGCTGGGTGTCGAGGCGACTGCGCGTGCCAGCTTCTACGTCTACAATCGTCGCGAGGAAGTCGATGCCCTGGCGGATGGAATACGAGAGTTGGAGAAACTCTTCGGAGATGGAATATGCGGCCTGCCTAGACCGGCGCCACCCAATTCCGGCGGTATGCTGATTATTGACCCTTCCTCGAAAAGGCCCCTACCGCCATCGACCAGTGACCGCTTAGGCCGGAGTTGGCACGCATGATCCATTACTACCCAACCTCATAAGCTCTCTTCGTGTTGGAAGATATGTGGCGAGAGCTTGGCTGAATATGATAAATGACTAAGTCGATAGAGCAGGTGGCCGCAGAAGGGCCGAGAACATGAGAGTCTCCACCAAGGGCAGATATGGAACAAGGGCGATGCTGGACGTTGCTTTGCACGCCGACGAGGGCCTTGTTCACCTCAGTGATGTCGCCGAACGGCAGGAGATATCCAAGAAGTACCTGGAACACTTGGTTGCGCGTCTGGAGGCGCAAGGCCTGCTAAGGGCGGTTCGCGGCACCGGGGGAGGAGTCGGACTCGCCAAATCGCCACCCGAAATCACCATTCTCGACATCTTGTATACCCTGGAAGGTTCTCTCGCGCCTGTCGAGTGCGTCGACCGTCCGGAGGTGTGCTCCCGCTGTGCCAACTGCAGCGCGCGCCGCCTCTGGGCAGAGCTAGGAGGAATGATTACGGGATTCCTCAGGTCGGTCACGCTCGAGGAGCTCTGCGAGCGGCAGAGAACGATAGATTCGCAACTCCCACCTACCCCATTTGAAAGCGGGCATCTGAGACAGGGGGGAGGACATGAACGTTAATGTCCAGATACCACCGCTGCGGTCTCTGAGGAGCGGCCTCCGAGGGTCCCCGGCGACCAGCGGGAAGATGGAAGCAGTCGTAGGATTGGGGGCCGTCGCGGCTATTCAGTCTAGGGGGATGTAAGATGGGGGCGCAGCCGAAGACACTCGAGGGGGCATGGACGCCGCAGGCACCGGGACACACCCCTTCCTCGACAGACCTGGTGGGAAATGATTTCTCCCTCTGTTACCAGTGTGGCCTCTGCACCGGTAGCTGCCGCACCGCCTATGCCATGAAGTACACACCCCGGCAGGTCATGAACCTGCTCCAGTTAGGGCTTGTGAAGGAAGCGGTGGCGAGTGGTGCGGGTCTGCTCTGCACCGCCTGCTACTCCTGCACGTTTCGCTGCCCGAGGGGTGTGGCGGTGACCGACATGATGGGCGTCATCCAGCGGCTCAGCTTGGCCGAAAAGCACGCGGACCCCCATATCAGACGCTGGTACCAAGCCTTCATGGACACGGTTGAGCGTCGGGGCCGCTTCCACGAGACGGAATTCCTGGTCCGCTACTATGCCCCCAACCCATTGCGTTTGCGTGAACAGGTGGGCGTGGGCCTGACGCTCCTGCGCAAAGGCAAGATCGCACTGAGACCACCAAAAATGCGAAGCCAGAAAGCCATAGCAGCCATGTTCCGCAAAGCTGCAGAGATCGAGGGCAGGCCATGAAGTACGCTTACTATCCCGGCTGTTCCGCAAGCGGTACCTCGAAGGAGTGCGAGGAATCCCTCCAGGCTACGATGCGACACTTAGGAGTGGAACTGACCGAGTTAGAGGACTGGAACTGCTGCGGGGCGGCTATGGCTAATGGAGTCAGCTATCTCCTCTCTCTCGCCCTCCCCGCGCGTAACCTGGCACTCGCAGAGCGGGCGGAGAGTGATCTTGTGACGGGCTGTAGCCGGTGCTACATGAACCTGATCCGGGCAATTCACTACACGGAGAATAACGCCGGCCTGCGCGAGAAAGTGAACGTCCTGCTGGCCGAGACCGGAGTCCAGTATTCAGGGAAGGCCCGACTGCGCCACGTCCTGGACGTCATCATCAACGACGTCGGCTTGGACGCGGTGGCGGAGAAGGTCAAAAGGCCTCTCGGCGGGTTGCGGGTGGCCCCCTACTACGGCTGCTGCCAGGGCATGTGGACGTATGCCCAGTTTGACTCGGTCGAGGACCCGCACTGCTTCGACGAACTGCTGGCGACCCTTGGGGCTCAGATTGTGGACTATCCGCTCAAGACGGCGTGCTGCGGTGGCACCCTTTCCATGTCCAAGCGCAGCGTAGGCGCCAAGCTCATCGGGGACCTGCTCACTGCCGCCGGCGACGCCGACTGCATCGTCACCGCCTGCCCTCTCTGCATGTTCAACCTCAACAGCTTCCAGAAAGAGGCAGGACGGGCCAGGAGCACCCACTTCGACATCCCCGTCCTTTTCCTCACCCAGATAATGGGCGTGGCTTTTGGCCTACCGGAAAAGGCGCTGGGGCTTCAGCGAAACACTGTGCCTGTTGACAGCTTTTACAGGAAGATAGCGGTCGGCGCCGCCGTCTCGAGCGGCGCCGGCAGTGCCTCCGGACCGGGGTAGGAGGGTAGCCGATGGCAGAAGACAAGAACGACGTCAAGATAGGTGTTTACATTTGCCATTGCGGCAGCAACATCGCAGGCACAGTCGATGTTGAGCAAGTGACGGCGTTCGCGCAGGAGCGGGGCTCAGTCGCGGTAGCCCGCAACTATAAGTTCATGTGCTCCGAGCCGGGTCAGGCCCTCATCAAACAAGACATCGAGGAACTCGGCCTCAACCGTGTCGTGGTGGCAGCCTGCTCGCCCCGCATGCATGAGGCAACCTTCCGCCGCGTCGTTGAACAGGGCGGGCTGAACCCGTATCAGCTTCACATCTGCAACATCCGTGAGCAGTGCTCGTGGGTGCACAAGGACGGCGCGACCGACAAGGCGGAGGCCCTGATCAGTGCCGCCATCTCGCGCGCTTACTACCTGGAACCTCTGGAGAGTCGAGAGGTGCCGGTCGAGCCTGCCGTCCTCGTGGTGGGCGGCGGCATCGCCGGGATTCAGGCCGCCCTGAAGGTAGCCGATGCGGGCCGCAAGGTGTACCTGGTCGAGCGAGAACCGTCCATCGGTGGGCACATGACCCAGATAGACAAGACCTTCCCTACCCTCGACTGCTCGGCCTGCATTTTGACGCCCAGGATGGCGGCGGTGAAGTCCCACCCCAACATTGAGCTAATGACCTATAGCGAGGTGGTGGATGTCCAGGGCTATGTGGGCAACTTCAAAGCTGCCATCCGCAGAAAGCCCCGCTACGTGGACGAGAGCCTGTGCACGGGCTGCGGTATCTGTCAGGAGAAGTGCCCCTGGAAGGCGGAAAGCGAGTTCGACTGCGGTCTGGGACAGCGGAAGGCTATTTACACGCCGTTCCCCCAGGCCGTCCCCAACGTCCCTGTAATCGACCCGGAGCACTGCGTCTACATCCTCAAAGATGGCAAGTGCGGGGCCTGCTTGAAGTTCTGCGAGCGAGGGGCCATCGACTTCAGCCAGACGGAGAAGATTGTAGACGTCGAGGTAGGCGCCGTCATCGTAGCCACCGGCTACGACCTGATGGACCCCTCGGAGATCGGCCGGCTCGGGTACGGCAAGTTCCCCAACGTGATCACCAGCCTCCAATTCGAGCGTCTCTGCAACGCCACCGGCCCCACCGGCGGCCACATCGTCGTCAACGGCCAGGAGCCGAAGAGCGTGGCTATCATCCACTGCGTCGGTAGCCGCGACCGGAAATACCACTCGTACTGCTCCCGCGTCTGCTGCATGTATGCCCTCAAGTTCGCTCACCTGATCAAGGAGAAGATCGAGGACGCCAACGTTTACCAGTTCTACATAGACATGCGCTGCTACGGCAAGGGATTCGAGGAGTTCTTCCAGAGAGAGGGCGGCGAAGGCGTGACCTTCATCCGGGGCAAGCCGGCCCAAGTCACGGATTTCGCCCTCAGCGAGGAGGAAGAGGGGAAGCTCGTCGTGGTGTGCGAGAACACGCTGGTGGGCCGCCAGCTGCGAGTCCCC
>JBEKDP010000060.1:0-9181 GCA_050014295.1 Dehalococcoidia bacterium
GGCTTAGGGCAGACAGCGGGGGTTTTTCGGCGTCGGCCCAGTGTGCCGGGGAGCCAGGGGCGTGGCCCAGGAGGCGCGCTTTCTCCCACAGATACCCATGGCAAAACGCCGCGGCATCAACGTCTGGCTCCTTGCGAACCAGTGCCTGGATCAGCGTCGCCACGCTATCCAGCTCTGCCTCCTCCACCTCCTCGACCGCTCTCTGCGGAAGGTCGAGTGCAGTCAAGTTGAAGAAGACGATCCTAGGGCCGTCTCTGCCAGCGAGCTGTGCCCCTGCCTTGTTGAAATCCGCCCGGACCTTTTCGTACAAACCCTGCCTCGCCGCCATGGGCTGCCCTGATACGACCAGGCGTTCCTCTAGCATACGTTTCGAAAGCCTTTGGTCCTCTTCTGAGGGGTGCACCGCCTTCGCCTCGACCCAACCTTCGGGGTCAAGCTGGAGGTCAGGCGCTCCAGGCTGGAAACAGAAGTGAGGGCGGCCCAACCTGGCGACCTGTGCGGCCCACGCAAATGCACAGGCTTCCGTCAACACGTCCAGCAGCCGGTCATCGTGTTGACGGTCATGCCGCCGGTCCAGCGGGTGTGCCTCACACAGCTTCTTCTTGAGCGAATCGCGCTCGTCATAAGAGGTGACGATCTCGATTGCGCTCGACAAGGGGGCAAGCTTGCGAGGGTGCCCGTATGCCCTAAGCACCCAGCATTCATCGGGCAGGTTTCCCCGCATCATATGCGGAAAACATTCAGCGAGGAGAGCGGCCGTGGGGCTCGGCTGCTCTACCACTGGACAAACATGGGAATGTACGTTTAACAAGCACTTAGCCGCAGACGGCCAGCGCCTGATCTTCTACCGAAGGGTGCTGGATGCTCCGTCGCGGTGATTCTTGAGAGTCGGATATCGAGAGTGTACACTAATTGTCACCGTTCCAGGCGAGATGGGAAGTTGAGATGAGCGACTCTGAACCGGAAGTCCGAAAGATCGAGAAGGGTGAGGCTTGGCAAAAGACCGACGAAGAAGTCAAGGTCGATGTGAAGCGCCCCCTCGACAAGGTCGTACCGGTGCGCCTGCCTGCGGACCCGTGGGAGGAGTTGCGTCGCGAGGCGCGGAAGCGAGGCGTCGGCCCCTCGACCCTCGCGAGAACATGGATCCTCGACAAGCTGGGCGAGGTGAGGCAGAGCGGAGACTCGCGGGAGAAGCAGAAGGAGTTTGCCCGTCGCGCTGCCCATGCAGCTCAGGAAGCCGGCGGGCCAGAGCCGACGGAGGAAGAGATCGTCGAAGCGGTGAAGGCTACGCGTGAGGAGATGTATCGCGAGCGGCACGGAGGTACTCCGGAATCCGATCTGGCGGGTAATAGCGGACTCTGCTGAACAAGGGAGATTTCGGACCCGCCCGGCCTAGAGAAACAGGTCTTCTGGGGTTACGAGGAGGATTTCGCCGCGGCTCGCTCGCTGCTGTAGTGGCGTGTCGAATCCGGAGCGGCTGGCTAGCACCCACAGGGGCTCTCCGTCCAAGGGCAGCTTGGCCGCCTTTCGTTGGAGAGCGGTCAACATCCCCGAATTCATCCGCCCCGCCGTCCATTTGCACTCCCCGACCAGCGTCACTCGATCACGCCACATGCCCACGAGGTCGATCTCGTCCTTGCCATCCCACCAACGACCGAGCTGAGTGAATCTGGCGCGGATCTGATCCTTCTGCAGTAGCCGCCAGAGGTACTGTGTGCAGACCTCTTCCCAGGCCGTGCGCCCGATGAACTCGTCCAGCGAGGGTCTGATCTCACGCGACCACACCTCGGCCGCCTTTCCCAGTTGGAGGAACGACTGATAAGGCGAGACGAAGCGAAACCAGAAACGCAGGTAAGGGTCGGCCAGACGATAGACGACGCGATGGCTGCGTGGACGCTGCCACTCCGTGATTGATACTTCCCGGCGAAGAAATCGGAGCTCTTGCAGCCGCCGCAAGTGATCGAAGATCTCGACGGCGCTGTGACGTCCCGCCGCGCGAGCGATGTCGCTAGGGCGCTCCTCGCCGCTGGCCACGGCGCGGAGGATCGATGCGTATAGCGCTTCCTGGTGGAATTCGGTGCGCAGCAATTCCTCGGCTTCTCTGAAGAGAACGTGGCCCGCAGAGAGAAAGGTTCTCTGCACCTGCTCGGCCAGTCCTCCCTTGCCGACCCAGTGCCGCAGGTAGGCGGGCATCCCGCCGAAGCAACCGTAGGCACGCACCTTGTCCTCTGGGTTCAGGTGAGGGAAGAACTGAGCAGCGTCCCAGTAATCGAACGGATGGACGGCGACTTGCGCGGTGCGGCGACCGTGGAGAGCGCCACGTGCGCCGGTCAGCCCCTCCATGAAGGAGAAACCCGAACCGGCAAGCACTAGCATAAGATCTGCAGACTGATGCACGCGGTCCCACCAACGCTGCACCAACGTATCGAGACCGTCCGTCACCTCGCAGAGATAGGGAAATTCGTCGAAGATAAGCAGGAGGCGTTGGTCGCGCGCTCGGCCGGCTAGATAATCCAGCGCGGCATCCCAGGTTGGGAAAGGCGCAGAGCGGAGGTATGAATCGTCGAATGCCGCCGCGGCCTGAAGTGCCAGATCGGCGAGTATATCCCCTTCTGTCATCCGGGTGCCATATAAGTACACGGAGCGCTTGTCGGCTGCGAAACGCGACAGCAGTGTGGACTTGCCTACTCTCCGGCGGCCCCAAAGCGTCACGAGTGCAGCACCCGGCGTGGACCAAGCTGTCTCCAACTCGGCCAACTCCAACTCTCGGTTAAAGAATGAATCTGCCATAAGAGTCACTATTAAGTTAGCACTTATTAAGTCCTAGCACAATAGTGCTCGGCAAGCGAAAGCTGTCATGCTTAGGACGGCGCACGTGGCTACGGCGGCGGGCTCACTGACGAACTGCCGCTGCAGGAAAGCGCTAGCGGAATGAGTAGCGACAGGGCCAGCAGCCAGCGCAGTCGAAATCTGCCCTTGCCCATCATTCCACCTCTTGCGACTTGTCGTACCGTATAGGCGCTGCGGCCCTCGCAAAGGTTCCACGTGACTGACAAATTCTAAAGCGTAAGGAAAGCGCAGGCAAACCGACAGGAAAGCGTCAAGCCGCGCTATCCCCCACGATCTAGGCTGACTCCAGTAGGCCCAGGGCGCGGCGCTGGCAACGGAATTCGTCGATGGGCTGAGGAGGTAGAAGATGAAGCGATCCCTGTTTTTCGCGGTGATTGCGCGCGTCACCTCCTCAAACACGCGTCCGGCGAGTTCTACGACGACGTGGTACCGCACCGCGACACCTTCCAGCATCGCGTCGAGCTTCCTTGTCCGCTCGATGACAAACGTGAAGTAGTCGCCAAGGTCGAGCGACTGTGCTGCAAGAAAGTCGGCCGTTGCCGCCTCCTCGTTATCTTGGCGGCCGAGATCGAGATCTTTCGTGGTGCGAGACCTGGCTCCCAGGCGAAAGAGGAGGGCCGCCGCACCCTTGACGACCCAGCGGTTCGGAGCCACGACCACCAGGCGCGCCATCAAGCGATCGAAGACCACGAGCTTGCGCAGCCGCATCAGTGGGACATCTGTCTCCCTGGCCATCGTCAGGAGTCGCTGTTCGAGAGCCCTACGGAATGCGCCGGGAGTGGCGTATTTCATTGCCGAAACCTGCGAAGCGCTTCCTCGATCAGTGTTGCCACTCGCCTTCCGCGCGCGACGGCGTCCTGCCGCAGTTGTCGCGGGGTGGCCAGGCCGCGCTCAACCGCCTGAATGACAGCCATCTCGATCTGCTCCGGCGCTGTCCCCGTCTCGGCTGCGGCGAGGATGCTGCGCGTGGCCGAGGTGATGGCTATACCATCGCGCACTACCACGTCTTCCGACCGTGGTGCTCGAGCAGTGGTGTGGACCTTCACACCGGGGAGCGTGAGGACGTTGCGCCGCGACCGAGGAACAGTAAGATGCACCGCATCCGGTATCACGTCAGTCAGGTCGAGCAGGTCAAGCGCGCTCTCGTGGGAGATGACGGCTACGTCTTTCCCCACTGCGAGCCACGCGGCGAGCACGTGCTCACGCGGCGACGCCGGATACTCGCGAAAGCGATACAGTCCCCGACGTACTCTGATGAACCGGCTGCTCTTCACGTGATGCGAGACAAGTGATCGGCTGAAACCAGAAGCCCGGGCTTGCTCCGCCGTGAAATAGCCACCCTGCTCTGAAGCGATATCGAAGAGTCGGGCGCGATCCGGTTGGGAAGCAGGTCGGCGGGTGCGCGATGCGGCCTTGATGTCACTCATAGGTCAAACTATATTTGACATTCCGATGACATGCAAGTGGGGCGACAGAGGTGTGGAGGCAAGACGCTGTCCGTAGCTGTTCCCGCTGCCTGTATTCGCAAGTCATGGGCGGGGGCCTGGCAGCGCGGCTGTTCTCATGGCGATTCCGACGAAACGCGCTTCACACGGGGCCGAGCTTGGCTGCGGCCAGTCCAATGGCGGTCCCAATCCAGTCCAATCTAGGGCATTCTAGTCCAATTCTGCCCTCCGACCTGAAGGGGATAACTCAACGCCTATATCCACGGGGTTCGCCAGAAGCGGCTGCCGGCGCAGTGCCGGCGGTCGCTTCTCCGAATCCAGCGACGTCCGGGACACTACTGGCCGAAGAGGGATTGGACTGAAATTGGACCAAAATATGACCGTGGCTAATATACTCTTTTGACTTGTTACATATACTTCGACTACTTCGACTCTCTCGCCAGCAAAGACTGTCCCCTTACACCACCGCCAGTTGGTATCGGTCAGATACTTCTGAAACAAGGTACTCTCGCTACTCACTCTCCCTCCGTTTCCTCATCCCACGAGACTCTCCGCATGTTTGCGATTTCTGGCTTGCTTGTGAGCCTCAGGATTAGGTTGGAGAAGTCAACGATGTCATAAGGTCGGTCTCTGCTGTAGCGCTTTGTGTAATGATTCGCTCGCCTCATGTTGTAGTGTGTTCGAATCAGCATTTCGAAGGGAACCTTGTACCGACGCCCTGCATCGCGAAGCTAGCCTCCTCGACCGCAGTCATCATGGAAGACCCTTGTCGTTGTTTGAGGGACCTTGTCCTGTCATCAAGCATGCTCGTCAAGCGAGTACTCTCAAGAGGGTACCTACAGACTGCCGGCTATCGTTGTGTTGAAGTTGGCTAGCATACATTTCCTCCAGGACTTCCGACAATATGGCTCGGCAGACAGGGATGTAGCACGCCGCTGTCTCGGCTGAGTAGTGTCCTCGTGACGTGGACGCCCTGGTCTTCAGCTACAATGACCAGTTGGCGCGGGAGCACCTGGCGATCACCAAACGGCTGATCAAGGCCAATCCCTACTGCCGCCTCTGGCGGGATCGCAAGCCGCAGTCCGACTCCGTCATCTCCTTCGAAGTGAGCTTCGGGCAGGGGGTGAGCTGGCTGGGGGAGGCGGATGGGACCGGGATCCTCTTTGCCAGCAGGGGACGCCACCCGAAACTGGTCGTGGCAGACGACGTCCTCTCCGATTTCGCCTCTCCCCTTGGGGGCGGCACAGCTAACGCGGATCGAGAACGTCTTCCGCCAAGTGGTGATGTCCCTACCCGACCCCCAATGACCCGCTGGTGGTTGTCGGCACGCCCCAGTCGTACGAGGACATCCTGTTCAAGCTGCGGGAGGACCCCAGCTTCTACTGGCTACGCCTCCCGGCCGTCCTGGACGAGAGACGGCAGACCACCCTCTGGCCGGAGAAGTTCGACTATTCGCAGTTGCAGCGGGTGCGCGCCGCCATCAAGGAACGAGCGTTTCAGGTGGAGTATCTGCTCGTGCCGGTCGCGGTTGCCAACGCCTTCCTGCCGCGGGAGGCGCTGGAGGCCCGTGTCGACGTCGAGGCCATTTGCTGGTCGCTGGAGGAGCCGTTCGACAACCCGGCGCACTATCCCGTGTACGGCGGCATGGACGTGGGCAAAGATGTGCATCCCAGCCACATCAGCGTCTTCGTCCAGGTGCCGGACGGGACGTTGCTCCAGGGCTTTCAGATGTTCCTCGACCACCTGGACTACCGGGCCCAGGTGAAGATCATCAACAGGGTGATCGAGCACTTCTATAACACCCGCTTCTACTACGACAGCACGCGGGCGGAGCTGGATGACCGGGGCCTCTCCTCGAAGGCGGCGGGAAACCGGTTCACGAAGAGGCTCAAGGCGAACAAACTCTACCGAGCCTTCACCTTATGATCCGAGGCCATGATGCTCAATGCCCAAAGGATCTCACTTCTGGGTGCATCGGCATTGAGAATCCATCCGTCGGTTCCCCAGACTACACGAGGAAGGGGGCTTTTGAACGGTTAGCAGTGACCGTTTGGCCTAATGTAGCCATTGAAGGGAGTCTTGGTTCGCTTGCTTAACTAAGAACCTGATAATATACCTTGCGTGACCCCAGCAACTCCAGCCTTAGTCATGCTGGACAAGGACGTCCTAGGGCAACAACGCGCCGAGCCACATGGAAGAGAGGGATACTTATGTTCTCCAATAGCGAATTTCGAAAACGGGTATTAGTTACAGGCGCGGCCGGATTCGGAGCCTCAGGACTCATTCGGTCCTTGCTAGCAGAGGGCTACTCCGTAACCGGCCTCGATCAAGTAGCGCCTAGCCATGCAACCCTTCTTGAGGACCTGTGTTCGTACCCTAGTTTCAACTACCTTTGGAAGAATCTTCAAGATGTGATTCCCGAAGATGTGGGAGGCCATGAAATCGTTGTTCATCTCGCGGCCCAAGCGGATGTTCCCATGGGGTTTCATTCCCCACGCTTCACGGCCATACAAAACATCGACGGGACCGTAGCGTTATTGGAAGCTGTCCGGCGAGCAAAGGACGTCACAAAGTTCATCTATGCCGGATCAGGTAATGAGATAGGCCGACCTATCTATACTCCCATTGACGAGGCTCACCCCCTTACGCCTCACAATCCCTACGCGTTTTCAAAGGCGGCCGCAGAGTTGGCAGTATGGGCTTGGTATCGGTCTTACGGGGTCCCAGCAGTGGTTATGAGCAATGGCGCAGTTATTGGCCCTAATATGCGTCGCGAGATCTTCATCTTCAAGTGGTTGTGGAGAATCTTCCATGGGCAACCAATAGCGGTGGAAGGTGGCGATCAGACCAGAGATGTAACCTACGTTACCGATGTGGTTACGGCTTGGCTTCTGGCTGTTGAAGCTCCGCCTGAGAATGTAGTAGGCCAGAAATTCCAGGTCAGCTTTGGTCAGGAATCCACCGTAATGGATCTAGCCCGAATGTGCTTGGAGACCGCTCAAATCGACGTGCCAATTGAGGTCGTGGATTACCGGCCGGGGGAAGAAGGGCAGAGAGAGTGTTTTTGTAATTCCAAAGCTCGTGAGGTGCTCGGCTATCGGCCGCAGATCGGGCCACGCGAAGCAATCGAGTTGACCGCTGAATGGGTGAAGACGCAATTGGATATTCCGGTGCTCACGAGCAGCAAGTCCACCTAGCCGATAAGAGGCGTTGTACCGGGCACGAGAGTTTTCAGTGACTTCTGCTATTCAGCTAAAGAGCCTCTCCTTACTTTTTCCCCATGTACCTCTATGTTTGTCGTCGGCCGGGTAGTACTTAGAAGGTGAAGCTAATAGAAGGCGGAGCTTTCAAAGCGTAAAGGAACGATACTTGCCCTCAAGTTCGATTCCGTTTAGCGTTCGGAGTTCACAGAACTGCGGCGATTAGTACGTTGTAGACCTTGCGCCCGTATTGCCTATGATGACGACGTCTTCTCATGGTGAGGCCACTTTGGTGCTTCATCTTCGACCTTCTCGACGAAGGGCACAGGAAGCTGCCCTCGCTGAACTAGTAGCGATTCTGCGGGACCTTGGCGCGACACGTTCCCCAGGCGGACCGCTCTCTGAAGTCAGAGGTGTGACATGGTTAAGGCTTCCAGAGGAAAACGTTATCGTTGCCACGTCGCGGCTCCATCGCCTAGGTTATACGAGCGCTATCGATCTCATTCGGCCTCTGATTCCGCACTTCGCAGGCAAAGCTAAGTCCACTACTAGATGGAAGGGGCAGGATTTTGCGCTAGTACGGGTCTATGAAGAACCAGATTCACAGTTGCGAGATATTGCGCCTGATCGCCGGACTTTCTTATTAGAGAGGGGCGATGGAACTGTTCGTCCAACTATCGGTTATCGTGGAGGACGAGGTCCCCTCGAACATCGAGCGTTGCCCGTGGTTGATGCACGTCTACTCGTGAACTTGGTCTTCCATCCAGCTAAGGGCATGCTCTTGGATCCCTTCGCAGGTGCGGGAGGCATCCTGATCGAGGGCAGGTTAGCAGGGTGGCGGACCATGAGCCTAGATTTCGACCCAGTCTTGCGATTCGGCCTCTATCAGTTGGCGGACTATCACATTATTGGTACCGCAACAATGCTGCCGTTAGCAGACCAATCGGTCGACGCCATTGCGAGCGAGCCTCCATACCACGCGACAGCTCTTGACGTCGTCGTTGCCTCGATTGCTGAAATGGCTCGCGTCATACGATCTGGAAAACGGATTGCTCTGCTTGTCGCATCCGATCAGACGCCGCTGATACGAAAAGCAGCTCAAGCAGCGGAGCTATCGATAGAATTGGATACGCCGATCGAACGGAAGGGCACTTCCGTCTCTTGTCTCTGTTGGAAGCGATGAACCACTGAGATGGCCAGAGGACGAAACGTGGCGCATTGTTCCATTGTTTTGAATCGTCGGCTGGCGCACTTTCCGGGATTGCCTCTTGTCCTCTACACTCTTCATGCGACGACGGTCGGATGGTCGGATGGTCGGCTGTAGAGTGTATGAGGGGCAGAATGCATTCTGAGCCGTGCGAGTTGGGTCCGAATTCTTTGGAACGTAGGACTTTAATGTTGCGCTTAGCGAGATACAGCATCAGCCGGCGGAATTCGGGAAGCGGAGCGCCAACATGAAGGTCGTGACTTCAATCGTCGTCACACGGGAGCGCATCCGACTTCTCGATCGCGCCCTTCAGTCGCTCGAAGCGCAGAAGTCGGTACAACTCGAACTTGTCGTGATAATCGATGATTGCGCTGTGACTTGCGAATTCCTTCGATCCCGCCGCCCACCCTCGGGAGCAGTTCGATCTATTCGCTGGACCAATGTGAAAAGGGATATTGACGACCACAGTGGGCCTAGGC
>JBEKDP010000061.1:0-9138 GCA_050014295.1 Dehalococcoidia bacterium
GATGAGGTAGAAGACGGCGGCGCAGAGCGTCCAGACGCGCCAGCGCCACAAGAGCCCGAGGCAGAATGAGGCGGCTATCAGCGTCATGACGGTGACATGCATCACCAGCACCTCGCTGCTTGGGTTCGCAGCCCCTCTATCGCCGACGAAAGGCAGCTTTTCTACCGCCGCGGCGTACAGCGGCAGCGCCAGGCAGGCGATGAGCATCAGCACCTCACCGGCGCGCGGGAAGGCGATCAGCCGCAGGCGCCGGCGCAGCGACCCCAACAAGGGCCAGAAGACGATCAGCAGCCAGGCCGTCGGCAGGAGCGCCGTCTGAACGAGGAAGCGCTTCCAGAGGCCGGGTGGTGCCGGCGCATCCGCCGCCGCTGCCTGCGCTTGCCGCGAGCGGGCCATGAACCGGTCGTAAGCATGTCGCTTCCAGGAGTCGGAGAGCGTCTTGAACGCGTGCTCGATTCGCTGCCGGTCAGCTCGCCCGTTGCGATGCTTGGACAGCCTGGTGAAGGCGCGCCGGACCTCTCGCGCTGAAGCGTCCTCCGTCACACCCAGCACTTCGTAATGGGTCTGGGGCGCCTCCTGCTCGATTTGGCCTTCTTCCGGCAGCCAACCGCTCTTACCCCTCGACAGGACCTGGGCCGCCAGCTCTTGCGCCGCCGCCAGGTCCAGGTAGACAAGCAGCATGGCGACGGCGATGTAGGCGACCTCCTTGGTCGCGAAGCAAAGCGCCAGCAACGCCGCGATCAGGTACAGGTAGAGGCGGCGCGGTTCGGCCAGATAGCGCCAGATGCAGATAGCCATCGCCAGCATGAAGAAGGCGATGTAGATGTCCTCGCGGGCAAAGCGGCTGAAGTAGAGCAGCGTCGGGGAGACCGCCAGGAGCAGCGCGGCGATGAACGTGCCGGGCCGCCCCAGATAGCCGCGCAGGAAGAACGGCAGCGCCACCAGGGCCGTGCCGAAGACGGCGGGCAGCACCCTCGCGGTGTAGTCGCTGTCTCCGAAGAGGATGAAGACCAGCGCCGTGCCGAAGAACTGGAACGGCCCGTGGGTCAGCGGGTTGTGGACGTAGCCCCGACCGTCCATGAGCTGCCAGGCGAAGCCGGCGTGGATCGCCTCGTCGCCGTGGAAGGTGCGGCTGCCCAGGTCCCAGAAGCGGAGGACCGACGCCAGGACGATCAGCGCCGCGAACAGCGCTATCTCCCAGCGCCGCCTCCGCAGACCTCTAGCTATCGCTCCAACGTCGAGAAGCCGTCTGCGGCTGCCGCTTTGGGCGAGCGTGGAGTTGGTCATCTCGGCCGTCCTTGCCTGAAGGTCGATCCTTCACCGAATCTGATTGGCCCGCGCTACGCCTGCGAGCGCTTTCGCGAGCGTCTGATTATCGGAGTCCCTTACGGGCCGGCCACATAAGGGAATCGCCTATTTCCCGCGGGAGAGCCGCCAATCGTTGAACGCGCGAGCCAGCGCGACCGCTTCTTTGGGTGCAATCGCCGGGAGGAATAAGGGGAAAGCCCTAGAGTGGAGGACCGCGTCTGCTACCGATGCTATGCAATGGATGTCATGCGGCAGGGACGTAGCAGGCATCGTTTGCCCCTTTCGCCCCGCCGCCGTCCAGGAGTGTGTTCACTTCGATGAACGTTACCGCATTGGAGGCAGCGGCTGCCGAGGCCGGACGTCGCGCACGCGCTCGGGCCGTTCCGGTTGCGCTGGCGCCGGCGTGGGCCCTGAACATCGCATTCGCCGGCGTGGTCTTCACCGTCAATCTCCTCGTCTACATGGCGACTCTCGCGCCGGGCCTGACTCACATCACTATCGGCAACCTCGACGGGCCGGAGCTGGCTACGGTGCCCGCCAAGTTGTGGCTCATCCATTCGCCCGGCTACCCGCTCTATACGTGGCTGGCGAAGCTCTTCACCTATCTGCCGGCGGGCGACGTTGCCCATCGCATGAACCTCTTCTCCGCCGTCAGCGGATCGCTGGCCGCGGTTGTGCTGTACGGCATTGTCGTGATGCTGACGCGTCGCCGGTTCGCTGCCCTGGTGGCAGCGTTCCTCTTCGCGTTCTCGGTCGACTTCTGGTCGCAGGCCGTAATCACGGAGGTCTACGCGCCGAACACCTTCATGGTCGCGCTCACGCTCTTCCTCTTCCTCTACTGGGGCGAGCGGATGCGTGCCCGCGCCGCTCAGGGCCTCTCCGATGCGCGTGTTTCGCTTCCCTTTCTGGCCGCCTGCTTCGTCTTTGGTCTGAGCCTGGGCACCCACCTGTCGGACATCGCCTTTATTCCCGCCATCATCGCCTACGTCCTGCTCGTCAGACAGCGCTCGCCGTTGCCGCGGCGCGTCCTTCTCGGCGGGGTGGGTCTCTTCTTCCTGGCGACCTGTCAGTTCGCGTGGCTGGCCCTGAGGGCCTCCACCCTGAACGATAAGCTTCTCCTTGGCCATACGCCCGATAGTCCCTGGGGCATCTTCGATTACATGTTCAACGTTTACCATTCCACGAGCCTTGGCTTCCCTTACTTCCTCCCCACCGACCTGGCGCATAAGCTCGCAACCTACGGCGGGCTCCTGTTGCGCAACTTCGGCCCCTGGGGGATCGGTCTCGGCCTCGTCGGCGCCTGGGACCTGATGCGCCGCCGCCGCGAAGCCTTCTGGCTCCTGGCCATCGGGTACGCCACGGTGGTCCTTTACTTCACCACCTGGAACTATGACCGCTATGACCTGACGATATTCGTGATACCGTCGCACTTGATCTTTGCAGTCTGCATAGGCCTAGGCGTTTGCGTTCTCATGGAGCGGGCATCGCGGCTGCCGGCGCGCATCGCCACCTGGCGACGGCCGCTCAACGCCGGCCTTTGCGTTCTTCTCCTGATTCCCGTCCTCCACCAGGTGGGCGCCGGCTGGTCGGCGAACGATGAATCGACCGACAGCGCCGTCGACGACTTCTACCGGAATGTCTACCAGGTCTTGCCCGCGAACGCCACGGTCTTCGGCAATCCGGGTATTCTCGGCTATGATCTCTTCCACTACCCCCTGGTCGAGGGCATTCGCCCCGACGTGACCCTGCCCCAGGTCCACGACCCCTATGCGTCGCCCGCGACCGACGTCGACTCTTCGCCCGTCTACTCCACGGTCAACGCCAGCATCGACGGCGACCACGGCCGCATCGACCTTCCCGATGACGCTTGGTTCGTTCCCGTCCTTGCGGCGCCCTCGACTTCCTCGTCCTGGCTTGGGGACATACCACTCGACTTGTACGAGATGCGCACGCAGCCACCGCCCTTCCTGGTGCAGCAGGCCACGCCGCAACACGTGGTCGGGAGGGACATGGACGGCGTCGAGCTGGTCGGGTTCGACCTCGACCGGACGCAGGTCAAGGCCGGCGGGACGCTTCACGTCACTTTCTACTGGCGCCCCACGAAGCCGCCGGCGCTCAACTACTACCGCGTTTCGACGACGATCGGCGATGAGCGCTACCGCGAGAAGCACTACCTCGGCTTCGGCCTCCTCCGGCAGTACCAGAAGCACTTGGGGCTGCCGGCCGGCAGCATCATTGTCGAAGACTACAACCTCGTCGTGCTGTCGAGCGTGCCGGAGGGGCAGCACCCGCTGCGCCTGGCAACCATCGACTACGGACCCTTCGGTTCCCGCAGTGAGCAGTCGCTTGTCATCGCGAGCATCCAGGTGACCCACTAGAGCGGCCGCCGCACTTCACATCGACCTCTGACCGGCCTGCTCCGCCCGAGCCTTGCTCTTCACCCCTGTTTTCGGTAATCTCCTCTTGTCTTAAGGTAAGGCGGGGAGTAGACTCCAGTCACACTCGCGGAACTGGTAGGAAGTCTGGTCCCGGCAGAGAGAGTTTGCTCCTGGGACCGCTAGGTGATAATGTGAACCGACTGCGCACAATATTGGCCTGACACGTCTCTTCTGCGTCCGAGGTCTGGCTTCCATGCAAGAGTTCATTCAGCAGTTCGCCACGGGTCTTTCCACCGGCAGTCTCTACGCTATCCTCGCTCTTTCCCTCGTCCTGATCTATCGCTCCACCAGCATCGTCAACTTCGCCCAAGGCGAGATGGCGATGTTCACCACTTACCTCGCCTGGAGTGTGTGGAATGGGGGCGCGGAATTCTGGATCGCGTTCTTCGCTACGCTGGTGATGGCGATGATCTTCGGCGCGCTGACGGAGTTGGTCGCTCTGCGTCCTGTCGAGACGGGCCCTGTCTTGAACCCGATCATCGTCACTCTCGGCCTGTTCACGCTTGTCAACAGCATCGCGCTGCGGATATGGAGCGGCGAACCAAAGGCCTTCCCAACGGCGCCGATCTTCCAGGGCGGTCCGCTCAAGCTGGCGTCCGCCGTCATCAGCCGGCCTAACGTGGGCGTCTTCTGCATGTCGGTGGTGATAATGCTGCTTATCTACGCTTTCTTCAACTATACCAAGCTAGGGCTGGCGATGCGCGCCACCGCCCAAAACCGCGTCGCCAGTCGACTGGTGGGCATACGCGTAGGACGGATGCTTGCCCTCGGCTGGGCCCTCTCCGCCATGGTCGGTGCCGTGGCGGGTATGCTTCTAGCGCCTACGCTTTTTCTCTCGCCCGGCATGATGCAGGGCGTGCTTTTGTTTGCCTTCGCTGCAGCGGTCCTGGGAGGGCTTGAAAGCCCAGTAGGGGCGATCGTCGGCGGGCTTACGGTTGGCGTGGTGCAAAACATGGCTGGCACCTACATCGGCTCCAATATCGATATCGCCGTGGCGTTCTTCGTCATCATCGTCGTGTTGCTAGTGCGTCCGCGCGGCCTCTTTGGTCGCCGCGTGGTCCAGAGGGTATGACGTGGCTAAGACTCTACTTCGCCCGAGAATAATCCTGCTAGCGCTGATGTTCGTCTTGCTGGCAATCTTCCCTTGGATGTACAAGTGGCCCTTTTTCGGCCACTTCCTCATTGAGTTCCGCACTTTCCAAGCGACCCGCTTTGCGATCTGGCTGATCATCCTCATGGGGCTGAATCTGCTCACCGGCTACAGCGGGCAGATATCGCTAGGTCACGCCGCGCTCATCGCTATCGGCGCCTACGTTGCCGCCATATTGATGAAAGACTACAACACGCCCGTCTTTGCAGCGGTGCTTGCGGCCGGAATTGTGACAGGTGTAATTGGGTTCATCATTGGTATTCCCGCTCTTCGTCTCTCCGGCCCTTACCTGGCTATCGCCACGCTGGCCCTAATCATCGTTCTCCCTCAGATCATTAAGCACCCCTTCATGGTGGACCATTTCCACACCGGCGGCGTAAACGGCATCCTCCTCCAGACGCCGCATGCCCCGACGAACCTCGGTGGCCGGGTGACCGATGACCAGTGGCTCTACTATTGCTGCATGCTTCCGGCCATCATTATGACCACCATGGCCTGGAGCCTTACTCGCAGCCGCATGGGCCGCGCCTTCGTCGCTCTCCGCGACTCCGAGGTCGGCGCCCAGCAGATGGGAATCCACGTATCCCTCTATAAGATGACCGCGTTTGGCCTCTGCTCGCTCTTCGCCGGCGTTGGCGGGGCCCTCTACGTCTACACCACGCCCTATCTAGGCCCCTCCACGTTTGACATCCTGCTCTCTCTCACGCTGATGGTCATGATCGTGCTTGGAGGATTGGCTTCTATTGTCGGCGCAATCTGCGCCGCCATAATCATGACCATGCGTATTGACATAACTAATTGGATCGCCGGGGTTATCCCGGCAGGCGATAGGTTGGGCATCGATCAGACCCGTGGCGCCCTCTTCGGTCTTCTCCTAATCCTCTCGATCATCTTCACGCCGAGAGGGGTCGCCGGCAACTTCGAGAAGATAAAGGAGGCCAACATCGAGAGAAGACGGTCGCGACAGGAGCGGCAGGGGCGAAGAGAAGAGCGTGAACCTGCACAGGACTAGTTGATTTGGCTGCTTCCCGGGCGACGAAGGACCGCGCGCCGTGTCAGCCGCCGCCGACTCCGGGTCGATAGCCCCGACAGGGAAGCTGGAGCGTCAAGGGATGCTCATTCTGCGGATTCAGGGACGGGCCTGCCCGTCTTCTGGCATTATTCTCAAGAAAGGGGCACGTAACATGAAGAAGCTACTCAAGTACTGGCCGTTGTTCCTGGTGGCGCTCCTCGCTGCCGTTGCGCTCTCCGGCGCAGCCTGTGGAAGCAGCAACAACAACACCATCGCCACCCCGGCGGCGGGAAACACAGCAGCACCAGCCGTAACTAAGGTCGCCATCCCTGCCGCCGTGGAGACAAACGGCGTCACTGACACGGAGATCAAGATCGGTACCCTGCTCCCCATGAGCAACACGACTGCGACTGCTTGGGGGGTGCCTCTGAGCAATGGGATGAAGGCCTACTTCGGTTGGGTCAACGATAACGGCGGCATCTACGGCCGGAAGCTGACGCTAGACATCGGCGACAGCCAGTACGTTGGGCCGGTCGCCAGCGAAGCCGCGCGCAGCCTGGTGGAGCAGGACAAGGTATTTGCTATGATGGGCGGCCTGGGAACGGACGCCGAAGCAGCCGTCTACAAGTACCTGGAGGAACAGGGTGTCCCCGACATGTTCCTCCTTACCGGCGAGAGTGAGTTTATAAACCCGATTGCCTCAACGCGCTTTGCCTTCCTCGTCGACTATATGGATGAGGGCCGGATCCTCGGCCAGTACATCGGCAAGACCTACCCGGGCAAGAAGCTCGGCATCCTCGCTCAAAACGACGACTTCGGCAAAGAGGGCGAGGCGGGCATCAAGGCGGGCGTCCAGGACGTCAACGGCAACATGACGATAGCCACGACGCAGTACTACGATCCGACCCAGACCGACGTGACGGCGCAGATGCAGCGCCTGCAAGCGGATAACGTTGACGTCGTCGGCTTCTACGGGATGCCGGCGCAAGCGGCCGGCGGGATCAAGACCGCGCGCACGACGTTGAACTGGCAAGTGCCGTTCGTCATTACCGGTGTGGACGCGGCGCAGATCGTCGGCGCCCTCGCCGGGTACGACAACATCCAGGGGACAGTGACCGTTTCGTTCGGCCATCAGTCCGACGAAACCGACATCCCGGGCGTCGTCCAGTACCAGGAGAACCTGGCCAAGTACACGAACGCAAAGCCCGATAGCATAAGCCTTAGCGGCTACGCCGTAGCTGAGGCTATGGTGCGTGTGCTCATACAGACCGGACCCACCCTGACGCGCAGCAGCTTCCTGGCCGCGGCGGAGACGATCTGCAAGTTCAACGCCTCCACGGGCATCGCGCCCGAAAGCTTGTCCCCCACGGATCACAACTGGAACCAGCAGGAGATATTCGTCAAAGCCACCGGGACGACATCGGATACGTTCAGTTGGAAGCCCTTCGGGGACGTGATCGCGTTCGATTCCACGAAGAACTGCACGCCCGCGACGCCTCAACCCGACGCCACCAAGCAGCCGCACTCAGGAACAGGAGGGTAGTAAGGCAACACTCCGTCCTAGCTAGCGGTCGGTAGATATAGCGGGGCACTGGAGGTGATGGTGTGGTCAAGCGGGGGCTTATGCTCTTGGTGGCCGCACTCGCCGCCGGTGCCTCGCTTGCTATCGCCTGCGGCGGCGACAACGGCACGACCGCCAGTAGCGTCCCCGGTGTGACCGATACCGAGATCAGGATCGGCACTCTCTTGCCTCTTAGCAATACCCCGGCCGCGGCTTGGGGTATTGCCATCAGCAAGGGGATGCAGGCCTACTACGACTACATCAACGATCACGGGGGCATCTACGGTCGCAAGATAAAGCTCTTCGTCGCCGACAATCAGTACTCCGGCCCCGCCGCCTCCGAGGCGGTGCGCAAACTCGTCGAGCAAGACGACGTGTTCGCTCTGCAGGGAAGCCTCGGCACTGAGGCAGAGAGCGCAGTCTACAAGTATCTCGAGGAGCAGGGCATCCCGGACATGTACGTGCTCACGGGGAACAGCAAGTGGACCGTGCCCGTCGCCCGAACGCGCTTTTGCGGCCTCGTCGATTACCTGACCGAAGGCCGCATCCTCGCCCGGTACGTCTATCAGAACTTCAACGGCGGCAAGCTCGGCATTCTCGCCCAGAATGACGACTACGGCAAGGAGGGCGAGCAGGGTATGAGGATGGGACTGCAAGAGCAGGGCGCCAACGTGGATGTTACTGTGCAGTACTACGATGCGACGCAGTCGGAGGTCAGCGCGCAGGTGCAACGCCTCAAGGCCGACGGTGTCGACGTGATGGCGTTCTGGGGCGGACCGGTCCAGGCTGCCAACATGATCAAGACGGCGCGCGAGACTCTGAGCTGGGAGGTGCCGATGATCGTCAACGGCACCAACGCTCTCGAGATCGTCGCCCAACTGGGGGGCTACCAGAACATAGAGGGCACCGTCAGCGCCACGATAGGTCATCAGGCCTGGGAGCTGGACATCCCGGGGATTGCGGCGAGGAAGGAGCTGATGGCGAAGTACGCCCCAGGTGTCGCCTTCGACAACATGAGCCTCGTAGGGTTGGCCGTCTCCGAGGGTATGGTGGGTACGCTCAAGCAGGCCGGCAAGAACCTGACGCGAGATTCCTTTCTGGACGCCGCGGAGTCGGTGTGCAAATACATGAGCGACACCAGTCTGGTGCCCGTCAGCACGAGCCCAACCGATCACCGGCCGATAGAGGGTGAGGTGCTGGTCAGGGCCACCGGCACTACGGCGGATACTTTCAAGTGGGTGCCCTTCGGCGACGTCATTAGCTTCGAGTCGACGACCGACTGCGTCACGCCGACCCCGCCTCCGGGTGCGGAAGACCAGCCGGGCCCATCGTCACACGGTGATCCATTGGAGTGAGATAAGGGGAGTCTCCGGTTGAGGGCATGAGCAGGGGCGGTTGTCCCCTCAACCCAGAGGCGAGAGAACGAAGGTTCCACCTCCGTGTCGAGAGCGGCAAGTGGGTAGCTTTCGGCGAGCCCGTCAGCTTCGAATCGACGCCCCATTATAGGATTATTGCGCCAATAGGTGCGCTTAGGGGCGCGCGTAGTATAATTGGCGCCGAATCGTTTGCCGGTGACAAAAAGTCATTTCATTGTTCTTGGAGGTGAGGTCATGTCGTTGTCGAGGAAGCTGCTATGGCTCCCCTTGGTTGTAGCACTTGTCGTCGTTCC
>JBEKDP010000062.1:0-9057 GCA_050014295.1 Dehalococcoidia bacterium
GGTGGCAGTTAATCGCGCAGTAGCGGCAATCGAACTGGCAGACGTTCGTCATGAGGACGCGCAGGAGAGGGATCCGCCCCCGACCGGGAACGGCGGCGCGGTAGATGCCCGGAAACGCACGCTCGCGAGGCGGCCGCGCCTGGGGAACGCCGCAAGACCCGGCGCTGCAGGCGTCCTTGTCGGCTACGAGTTGGCCGGCGCCTAGGAGTCGGAGCTTATCAATGCCGTCCATTGCCGTCGCCATCCTATCAGGCGAACACCCGTTCGTCAATGGGCTTGGTGGGGCGCTCGGGCGACCGCACAGCTCCCTCGCACGCACCGGTGCCACAACCACCTTCGAGATCGCCCCCTCCTCTGCTATCATGACCCCATGACGCCGATCCGTTTCCGCGAGCCCGCTCGCGACATCAATCATACGTAAGTGCACTTAGCCCCAAATCCCAGATTCGGAAAACGGGCAAAAAATAATTCGCTTGAATTCAACTGGTCAATCAAAGCCCTCAGCCCTCCAAACTGACCCACTCCCGCTGCCTCGCTCTTGCGCGACAAGCACCAAACGCGGCATAACGAGAATGCGTTCACATCAGGCGATCCGCAAAGGAGACGGACATGAACCGAGAGCAAGCTTGGGAGCTGTTGTGCGAGTACACCAAGAGCGATAGCCTGCGCAAGCACGCCCTCGCCGTCGAGGCGGCCATGCGCTACTACGCCCGCAAATTCGGCGACGACGAGGAGAAGTGGGCCGTCGTCGGCCTCCTCCACGACTTCGACTACGAGATCCACCCCACGCTCGACCAGCACCCCCAAGAGGGCGCTAAAATCCTCCGAGAACGCGGCGTTCCTGAAGAGATCGTCCGGGCGGCGCTCAGCCACGCGGCGCACCTCGGCCTCTCCCGCGACTCAATGATGGAGAAGACGCTCTACGCCGTCGACGAGTTGTCGGGGCTCATCATCGCCGTGGCGCTCGTGCGTCCGAACAAGAGCATCCTCCACGTCGAGCCGTCGTCAGTGCGCAAGAAGATGAAGGACAAGGCGTTCGCCCGCGCCGTCAACCGTGAGGACATCGTGGACGGTGCCGAGGCGATGGGCATCGACCTCAACGAGCACATCGCAGCCGTGATCGAGGCGCTAAAGGGAGCCGCCGACGAGCTGGGCCTGCGCGGCACGGCGTAGCGGCGCGCGGTCAGTCGGGCGAAAGGTGGACTTCGCGGCCGCTCGCGAACAGGGCAAGGGACGACACGATGAGTATGCAGAACATGATCACGGCGGACGTGGCACACCAGATGCAGATGGCGTCGATCACGAACAGCTCCAGGTAGGTGAGGTAAACGGAGTAGGCGGCGCCGCCGATGCTCATCCCCCAGATAGCAAGCAGCGGCCACATCTCGAAGCGGTCGCCGACGCGGAGCCACAAGGCGGCGACGGCGAATAGGGCGACGTAGCCGAGGAGCCCGAGGACGGAGACGGGCACCCCTCCGAGGTGAGCGTACTTGCTCTGGGCCACCGTGTCGCAGCTACCGAATCCCGCGCAGGCCACGGGCTGGTTGAGCACATGCGTATAGGCCAGGTAGCCGGCGACGCCGATTCCAGCCAGCGAGAGGACGGCGATGATGCTGGCGACGAGCCGCCCAGACTGCCCACCTAACCAGAAGGCCCCGTCCTCATCCTCGGCCATCGCCTCCAAGTCAGCGTCGCTCATTGCGCCTTCGCCAGCTCAGCGTCGATCGCCTTCTTGAACGCGTCGTAGGCCTGGGCGCCGGACACCTGGGTGAAGCCGGTGTAGGGAACGGAGGCCGCCCCTATCGCCTTGTTACCGCCGATGAAGAAGGTGGGGGTGGAGTTGATACCTGCCTGCACGTCTTTGTTCGTGTCATCGACCACACCCTGTTCGTATTTCTTCGAGTTGAGGCAGGTGTCAAAGGCGCCGGTGTCCAAGTTGAGCTTTCGGGCATACTGCTTGAGGTTGTCGGCGCTGAACCCGAGTGTTTGGTTCGCAAACACGAGATCATAGTAGTCGAAGTAATGGTTTTGGTCGCCGGCACAGAGTGCGGCCCCGGAAGCGGTCACGATGTCGCCCGAGAGCGCCATAGCGCGCTCCTCGATCCTGAGCTTCCCTGTGTCCACGTAGTCCTTCTCGATCTGGGGGGCGGTCTGGAGAGCATAGTCCGCACAGTGGGGGCAGTCGAAGCGGAAGTACTCGATCATTGTTAGGGGAGCGCCAGGCTGGCCGATGACCGCGCCTTCTTGAGGAGAATTGTGGGTAATGCCAGAGTCAGCGATGATACTGCTGCTATCGCTACCGCCGCCAGTATTGCTTACCACCACGACAATAGCGACGACGAGAACGGCCAACAAACCGACTATGGCCACGGGAATCCACGGTCGTTGACTTTTAGCCGGCGCTCGCTTCCTTTTCGGCCTTTTTGGTTGCATCAAAACCCTCCCCGATTGCAGGTGATAGTCACGGCTCTCGCTGCCCCGCCTGCCTCGCCGGCGTCGGCGCGCTGGCGGCTGCTGGCGGGACACCTAACCACGTTGACTCTGCCCGAGGGCCAGAGGCGGCGCGCTCTCCTCCCTGAGAAAGTCTCTGATGACCCGCGCCGATTCTTCCGACTGCTCCTCGAGTACCAGGTGGCCTGCCTTTTCTATGGTCACGAGTCGGGAGCCGGGGATGAGCGCCTGGAGACGCTCGCCGTGCTTTGCCGGCAGCCAGCGGTCGGCAGCGCCCCAGATGATCAGCGTCGGCTGAGTGATGGCTGCGGGATCCAGTGCCGGGTCCCGGCGTCGATCGACCATCAAATTGCCCAGAGAACGCAGGTGACCTCTAATACGGGTCGGCGTCATATATCCTTCCATCACTTCCGGCGTGATCAAGGCCGGGTCGTAGACGCCGCTGCGCAGCGACATCCGACGAAAGCGTGGGTTCTGAATGGTAAATGGGGCGACCACCGGCAGAAGGGGACGCGCGAGCCTAGCGCTGCGCAGGCCGCGGCGTGTCTCGCTGTCGCTGGCGCTATCCACAAGTATGAGCCTTCCCACTCGTTCAGGGAACATGACGGCGAGGTGCATCGCCACGGCGCCGCCCAGCGAGTGGCCCAGCACGACGGCCTTTTCTATCCCCAGCGCGTCCAGGAAGCCGTTGACGAGGTGGGCCTGCGCTACCAACGAGTATTCGGCGTGCGGGGGCCGCTCTGAGTAGCCGAAGCCCATGAGGTCGAGAGCAAGCACCCGGTAGCCGTCGGCGAGGAGCGGCGCAAGATGGCGAAAGCTAAACGTGGAGCCGTTGAGCCCGTGTATCAGCAGGATGGTAGGCCCCTGCCCCATCGCAGTGTAATGCAGCTCCACGCCGTTTACGTTGATGAGACGGCCCGGCTTCTCCACGGTGGCCAGGTCCAAGTCCTCCCAGCGACGTACGGCACGCCGCGAGTAGCTCCAGGCAGTGCCCAGGCCGCCGATGGCCGCCAGAAAGAAGACGCGTCTTCGCGATGGCATGTGATGCTTCCCAGTATGCACCTGCTCTGTGGGCGGCGTGCGCCCGCCGATAACGAGATAGCCTTCAGTATAGCATCGCTGAGGATGTGACAATAGTGCGGCCAAAAAGGGCCGCAAATCCACCTCCTATCCTCTTGACAAGGCGCGGCGGCCCTGGTTTACTAATGATACGGAGTATCAATAATGCCAAGAAGAGTCATCGCTCCATGTCAGAAGCAACGCGAATCACGGAAAGGCTAAGGCTGGAAGGATGCCGACTCACGGATAGCCGCCGCGCCGTCGTCCGTGCAGTGCTGACGGGCGACGACCAATTCAGCGTCGCGGACGTGCAGCGGCAGGTTCCGGGCGTAGGCCGGGCAACGGTCTTCCGCACTATGAAGCTGCTCGTCGACCTCGACCTCGTCTGCCGCGTGCCTCTGGAGGACGGCAGTCTGCGCTACCGTCTCAGCCAGCCGGCCCACCATCATCACCTGGTCTGCACCGGCTGTGGGAGTGTGGAGGACTTCGCCGGATGCGATCTGGATTCGATGGCGGAGGATCTCGCCAGCCGCACAGCCTATGAGATACAAGGGCACCGCCTGGAGCTCTATGGGCTCTGCCCTGCCTGCCGCGTGCCGGCGCGGGTGCAGTGATCGTCTGAAAGGAATCACCACGATGCCTGGGACACTCGTCGTCCGCCCTTACTCCTCCTTGTTGGCACTCCTCATGCTGGCACTGATTGGCTTGGCCGTCTCCTGCAACGGAGGCAACAGCGGTCCAAGCGCGACAGGCCAGGTGCGGGTCGTGACCAGCATCGAGCTCTTCGGCGATCTCATCCAGCACGTCGGCGGGGACAGAGTCCAGGTCACGGCCTTGGTGCCCCCCGGCGCCGACCCCCACACGTATGAGCCGTCGCCTCCGCAGGCGGCGAAGGTGGCCCAAGCCGACCTTGTGGTGATCAACGGGCTGAATCTCGAGGAGACGCTGCACGACCTGATCCAAAACAACGTTGGCAGCGGCGTGCCCGTCGTCGAGATGGCGGACGGGCTCCCCGTTATCGGAGCCAGTAACGGCACGGCCGGAAACCCGCACCTATGGCTGAACGTTCAGAACGCCATGCACTATGTAGAGGAGATCCGCGACGCGCTGATCCAGGTCGACGCGGCGGGCACCGACACCTACCGCGCCAACGCCGCCACCTACCTCCAGGAGTTGGACGCGCTAGACAAGGAGACAGCGGCAGCAATCGACTCTATCCCCGCCGAACGGCGACGTTTGGTTACCTTCCACGATTCTTTCCCCTACTTCGCCCAACGTTACGGGCTTGATCTTGTCGGTGTGGCCGAGGAGTCGCCGGGGCAGGAGCCCAGCGCGGGTGACCTCGCCGCCCTCACCGACAAGATCCGCGCCCAGAATGTTCCCACCGTGTTTGCGGAGCCTGAGTTCAACGCCGCCGTGCTGCAAGCGGCCGCCGGAGACGCCGGCGTCAAGGTGAGCACGCTACTAAGCGATGCCTATGCGGACAACGTTCATTCTTATGTCGAGCTGATACGCTTCGACGCGCAGCAGCTCGTGGCGGGGCTGGGTTCGCCATGAGACTCCTTCCAACGAGACAGCAAGCGGCCATCGCCGGCAACGGCGCGGCCATTAGAGTGGAGAACGTCTGGGCCGGTTACAGCGGCCACACCGCCCTCGAGGGGGTCGACTTCGAAGTGCCAAGGGCGAGCATGGTCGGGCTCGTCGGCCCTAACGGCTCGGGGAAGTCGACTCTGATAAAGGTCATCCTGGGCATGCACCGCCCCTGGCGGGGCCGCGTGCAGCTTCTGGGCAGAGACGTTCGCGCCGCCCGCCGGCTCATCGGGTACACGCCGCAGACGGAGATGGTAGACTGGCAGTTCCCGGTCACGGTGCGGGACGTGGTGACGATGGGGCGCTACGGCCGTCTGGGGTTGCTGCGCTGGCCCACGGGGGCGGACAGGGAGGTGGTGGAGCGGTGTCTCGACCGCCTGCAATTGATGGACCTCGCGAAGCGGCAGATCGGCGAACTGTCCGGCGGGCAGCAGAGACGGGTGCTCATCGCGAGGGCGCTGGCGCAGGAGCCGGAGGTGCTGCTGCTGGACGAGCCGATGGCGGGCCTGGACGCGACGATCCAGCACGAGCTGCTGTCGCTCTTCGAGGAGCTACGAGCCGAGGGAAAGACCCTGCTCGTCGCCACGCACGACCTGTCCTGCGTCACCTGCTGCTTCGACCGCGCGCTGCTCCTCAACCGGCGCATGATAGCCTACGGCGACCCCACGAAGGTGTTCACGCAAGAGCTCCTCAACGAGGCGTTCAAGAGCCACCTAATCATCCTTCCCGTGGAAGGATCATTCCACGTGGAGCATCACGGCCATGAGTGAGGCTTGGAATTGGCTCTCGGAGCCGTTTCAGTACGCATTCATGCAGCGGGCGCTGCTGGCGCTGGCGATGGTCAGCGTGGTTAGCGCTGTAGTCGGCGCCTTCGTCGTACAGAAGGGGCTGGCGTTCATCGGCGACGCGCTGGCGCACGCTTCTTTCGCAGGAGTGGCGATGGCCTTCGTCCTCGGGGGGAGCATCTATCTGGGAGCAGTAATCGCCGCAGTAGCGACGGCGCTGGCGATCGGCTTTGTCAGCCGGCGGACCCGACTCAGCCTGGACACGTCGATCGGGATTCTCTTTGTGGGGGCGTTCGCCTTAGGCATCGTCATCATTAGCCGGCAGAGCAACTACACCGTGGACCTGTTCAGCTTCGTATTCGGCAACGTACTCGGGGTGGGACGGCATGACCTGCTCATAATCGGCGTGATGGCGGCGGGCATTATCCTCGTCGTTGCGGCGTTCTACAAAGAGCTCCTGTTCTACGCATACGACCCCGATATGGCGGCCGCCTCGGGCGTTCCGGTGCAGGCGATGCACTACGGGTTGCTGGCGCTGATCGCGATAGCGGCGGTGGTAGCGCTGAAGGCGGTGGGAATAGTGCTGGTAGTGGCGATGCTCGTTACCCCGGCGGCGACGGCGGCGCTCCTCGTGCGACGGCTCCCTCACATGATGGCGATCGGTGCCCTGGTGGGCCTGGCGTCATCGGTGATTGGGCTCTACGTCTCCTACTACGCGTCGGTCGCGTCCGGGGCGTCAATTGTGCTCGTGGCGACCTTCATTTTCGCGCTGGCCTGGCTCGTATCACCACGACGCGGCCTGTTAATGCTGCGCCACCCGGCGACCTCGTTTGAGACGGAAGAGTCGGCGGTCGCTGCCAGCCCGACGGACCTCGCCTAGACTCCCTCACCTTGCCAGATTCGCATCCGCTCGGTTAAGCTAGACATAGGAAGACTTTCACCGACCCTAGAAGGTGATTCCCCTTGCCCGAAGACAAGAAGGCACCACAACTCGATCGCAAAGCACGCCTACAGATACCGCCCCAGCCGATGGCGAAGAAGGCGCCGGAGGAGCGCGTCAAGGACTGGAACGAGATCTACCTGCCATTGGACCTTGCGAGAGCTCAGATGGAAGCGAGCCGCTGTATCCAGTGTCCAGCGGCCCCTTGCAGCAAGGCGTGTCCCTTGCACAACGACTGCCCGGCGGCGCTCGCCCTGCTGGAGCAAGGCGACGTTGTCGGCGCGGCGAACAAGCTTCGCGAGACAAGCCCGATGCCGGAGATGTGCTCGCGGCTCTGCCCTCAGGAGCGGCAGTGCGAGGGCAGTTGCGTCCTAGCCAAGAACTCGCGGGCGATAGCCATCGGCCGGCTGGAAGTGTTCATGACGGACTACCAGCGCAGCCACGGCGGCGTCCCGGTGCCGGAGTTGCCGCCGCCGACGGGAAAGAGGGTCGCGATCGTCGGTGCCGGCCCGGCGGGCATGACAGTGGCGGAGGAGTTGGCGAAGAAGGGCCACGCCTGCACGGTGTTCGACGCCTGGCCGCAGCCGGGCGGCCTGCTGCTGTACGGGATACCGAGCTTCAAGATGAGCAAGACGATCATCGACGAGAAGATCGCGTCTCTCCAGAAGCTGGGCATCGAGTTTGTTCCCGACACGCGGATTGGCGGCGAAGTCAATGTCGACGATCTCTTCGCTAAGGGCTTCGACGCCGTCTTCCTGGGATTCGGGGCAACCAAGGAGACGCCGCTGCGCATCCCCGGCGAGGGGCCGAACGGCGAGTATCAGGTCGCCGGCAAGGACCTGGACGGCGTCTATTGGGCGATGGACTTCTTGGTGCGCGCCAACGTGCCGCCGGAGCGCCTGCCGGAACAGATGCGACAACCAGTGGCCATCGGTGAACGGGTGGCAGTGATCGGCGGCGGCGACACAGCGATGGACTGCGTCCGCACGGCGGTCCGCCTGGGTGCGGAGCAGGTGACGTGCGTCTACCGGCGCAGCGAGGCGGAGATGCCGGGTCGGGCCGAGGAGCGCAAGAACGCCCGCGACGAGGGCATTCAGTTCCACTTCCTGGCGACGCCGGTCCGCCTGCTCGGTGACGCCGAACGCCACGTGCGAAGGATGGAGTGCCAGCGGATGGAGCTGGGCGAGCCGGACGAGAGCGGACGGCGACGGCCGATGCCGGTGCCGGGCTCGGAGTTCCTTGTCGACGCGGACACGGTGGTATTCGCCCTCGGCTTCGGCGTCGACGCTGCCATCAGCAAAAGCGCCGACCTGAAGGCCGACGACTGGGGACAGGTGGCCGCGGACGAGGAGTCGGGCGCCACCAGCCGGGTGGGTGTCTTCACCGCCGGTGACTGCGCGCACGGCGCCGATCTGGTGGTGACAGCGATCGCGGGAGCCAAGCGGGCCGCCGCGGGCATTCACCGGTTTCTGACTGAAGAGCATCGCTAGGGCCGGCCGAACGGCCCTCCTACCTAGCCAGCTACTTGATAGGAAGGAGCCTTAAGAGGAGGCGTCGCCATGGCAGAGATCGTAGTAGGTCAGATTGCACCGGACTTCACACTCCCCGATGAGAACGGCCAGAAGGTGCGCTTGTGGGACCAGCGAGGCAGCCCGGTGGTGCTCGTGTTTCACCCGGCGGCGTTCTCGTCGGTCTGCACCGACGAACTGTGCGCCTATCGCGACGACTACTCGCAGTTCGAGGCGAAGGGCGCGCGAGTGTTCAGCATCAGCCGCGACACCCACTGGACCCTGAAAGCCTGGAAAGAGGCGATGAGCTTCAAGCACACCCTTCTCTCGGATATGAAGGGCGAAGTGGCGCGGCTTTACGGCTGCTGGAACGAAGAGTTGGCGCTGGCGGAGCGTCTGACCGTCGTCATCGACAAGGACGGGGTGATCCGCTACGTCACGCGAAGCGAGATCCTCAAGCCGCGCGACCACCGCGAGGCGCTGGCGGCTATCGGCTAGCGGCTAGACACGACTTCTTGCGGGATCAGGAGCAGATATGGCGGAAGAAGACGGCCGCGGACACTACTGCTTTGGCTGCAGCAAGCGAAACCCAATCGGGCTGCACCTCGCGTTCCGAGTGGAAGACGGCGAGGTGAGAGCCCCATTTACGCCGCAGGACGAGCACCAGGGATGGCCGGGCTTTATGCACGGCGGCCTTGTCGCCACCATGCTCGACGAGGCGATG
>JBEKDP010000063.1:0-12209 GCA_050014295.1 Dehalococcoidia bacterium
TCGCCATCGTAGAAGACGACCGCCTGGCCCGGCGTAATCGCCCGCTGCCGCTCTCGGAAGCGCACACTCGCCCAATCGCCTTCGACGCGCACCACCGCCGGGACGGCCGGCGCACGGTAGCGCACCTGCGCCTCGACGGCCGTTTCCCCCGCCGGCGCCTCGCCGCTCACCCAGCGCAGGTCCTGCGCCCGCAGCCCGCTCGACAGGAGGTCGTTCTCGCCGCCGATGGTGACGACGTTCGCCGAGCGGTCCAGGCCTATGACGTACCGTCTCTCGCCCAGGGCTAAGCCCAGGCCGCGTCGTTGGCCGACGGTGTACCCGCCCAGGCCGCCGTGCGTTCCCACCACGCGGCCGGCGGTGTCTCTGATATCGCCCGGCGCCTGACGCACGCGCCCGGCCAGGAACGAGCGGTAGTCGTCGTTGGGGACAAAGCAGATCTCGAAGCTGTCCCTCTTGTCGGCGACCGGCAGGCCCGACTCGCGTGCCATGTCGCGCACGTGGCGCTTGCGGTACTCGCCCAGCGGGAACAAGAGGCGTGCGAGCTCCGCCTGCCCGACGGTGAACAGGGCGTAGGACTGGTCCTTCTCCGGGTCCACGCCGCGCAGAAGCTCCCAGCCGCCGTCGCGCTGGCGGATGCGCGCGTAGTGCCCGGTCGCCAGGTAGTCGGCGCCCATTTGGGCCGTGCGCTCCAGCAGTATGCTGAACTTCAGACGGTCGTTGCAAGCGAGGCAGGGGTTGGGCGTCCGGCCGCGCTCGTAGTCGCGGCAGAAGTACTCCACGACCTCCTCCTCGAACTCCTGCTCGAAGTTGAGGACGTAGTGTCTGATCCCGAGGGTCGCGCAGACTGCGCGGGCGTCGTCGGCGCCGAGGACGCAGCAGCCGCCGCCGAGCGCGGAAGCGAGGGAATCGTCGCTCCAGAGCCGCATCGTCACGCCGACGACGTCATAGCCCTGACGGAGCAGGATTGCGGCGGTCACCGATGAATCGACGCCGCCGCTCATGGCCACGACCACGCGCTTGTTCATATGGCACCCAACGGATTGCCTGTCTTCGGGGGCGTTCGCCCTCGTGCTATAATAGCGGGCAGAGTTCCCGGCGGAGGTAGGAATCTGCAGGCAGGCGAACTGGCTCAACGGGTTGTCGAGCTTCTCTCGGACAAGCAGGCAACCGACATTATACTACTTGACATCGGCCAGGTCGCCAGTTTCGCTGACTATTTCGTGATCGCTTCGGCCGCCAACCGCCGCCAGATGCAGGCGCTCGTCGACACGGTGGACAGCGACCTCAGCCAGAAGGGCGTTTCTTCCATCCATCGCGAAGGCGACGCCGACTCCGGCTGGATCCTCCTCGACCTAGGCGACGTCATCGTCCACCTCTTCGATCCGGAGACGCGCGCCTTCTACAAGATCGAGGAGCTGTGGAGCCGCGGCGTCTCGGTCGTCCGCTTCCAGTAGCTACCTTTCGACGATCCAGCCCTCGACGCTGCGTTCCCATTCGACGATGTCCTTCTCGTCGAAGAAGAGGGCTATCTCCCGCGCCGCCGACTCCAGCGAATCGGAGCCGTGCACAACGTTGCGCCCCAGGTTGACGCCGAAATCGCCGCGAATGGTGCCCGGCGCTGCTTTCGCCGGGTCAGTCGCGCCGATCGTCTGACGAACGAGCGCCACGGCGTCCTCCGCCTCGAAGACGGCGGCGATCACCGGCCCGGAGGTGATGAAGCCGGCGAGGGCTTTGTAGAAGGTCTTACCGATATGCTCGGCGTAATGCTTGGTCGCCAGCGTCCGATCCATCTGCAGCAGGCGCATCGCTACGAGCTTCAAACCACGTCGCTCGAAGCGCCCCAGCACCTCGGCGGCCAGCCCCCGCTGCATCGCGTCCGGCTTCACCAGTACCAGCGTTCTCTCCATCATCTCTGCTCCTTGCCATGTTGCTTCTGCGGACCGATGGCCGGCTCCCGCAGGTATAGGGGCACGAGCGTTCGTGCGTCGTCGACGCGGCCGGCGGCCAGCCGCCGCCACGCCAGCTCGGCGAGGTAGCCAGCGCGCCGTCTCGTCGGGACAACGGCTGCGCGTTCGGCAGTCTTGCTCGCCGACGCCAGCAGGTCGTCGAGGTTGTCGTCCTCTTCGCCGACGAACAGCGTCCCCGGCGACGTTTGCGCGAGCACCGCGTCAGGTGGGGAGATGGCGGGCGCCGTCAGCTCCCGCCAGCGCGCCCGAGGCCCCTCGTAGACCGCCCAAGCGAGCTCGCCACGGCCCGCCCGGTGCAGGGCACAGACCGGACGGCCGCAATCGGCGTGCTGATACGCCTCGGCCTCCAGCCGTCCCACGCCGACGATGGGGATGCCCATGGCGAAGGCCAGCCCCTTGGCCGTGGCGACGCCAACCCGCAGGCCCGCATAGCCGCCGGGCCCCGTGCAAACGAATATGGCCGTCAGGGCGCCCTTGTCGACGTTCTGACGGGCGAGGATGTCCCTCACGGCCGGCAGGAGCTGCGTCGAGTGCTGGCGGTGACAATGCCAGGTCATCTCCGCGATGACGTGTCCTTCGTCGCTGAGGGCGATGCTTGCCCAATCGCTTGCCGTATCGATGGAAAGCTCCACTGTGGCCTACCTCTGCCCTGCCCGGCTCGCGACCAGGCCGTCCGCCAGCTCGCGGTAGCGGGCGCCCTTCGGTTCGAGCGTCAGCCGGCGGGCGCGGTCGCCGGTCCACTGCAAACGGACGAGCAGACGCTCCTCCGGCATCTCTTCCCAGGCACGGTCTGGCCATTCGACGACGAGCACGCCGTCAGCCGCGGTCTCTTCCAGCGCCAGGTCGGCCACCTCCGATGGCTCCTCCAGCCGGTAGAGGTCGGCGAGGTACATCTTCAGTCGGCCGTCGTACTCGTTCAGCAGCACGAAGGCGGAACTCTTGACCGGCGCGTCGACGCCGAGGCCGGCACCGATGCCCTGCGCAAGGCATGTCTTGCCGGCGCCGAGCTCGCCCTGGAGGAGGACTACGTCGCCCGCCCGCAAGCGACGGGCGAGACGCCGCCCGATGCGCTGCGTCGCCGCGGGGCTGTCGCTGAGGAGAACGAGGTTGTCCATCTAGCGTGGAGTCTCTCCGCGGAAGTGGTCCCAGCCCGCCTCGGCGAAGGTCACTTCGTGCCCCGCCTCGTCGAGGAAGCGAACGCTCCTCTCCTCATTGTCAACCATCGTTCCGATGACCGTTATCGGTATCGTGAACCGGCCCCGGACGCGGTCGACGAGGTTCGCCGGGCCGGTGAACAGCAACTCGTAGTCTTCGCCGCCGCCCACGGCCATCGCCGTCGCGCTGATATCGATGGCGCAGCGGATACCCATGCGGAGGAGGCCCTGACCGAGATCGACGTGTGGCCGCGGACGGACTTGGGCCCGCCGCAGATAGTCGGCTGCTTCCGGCGTGCAGGGGAGGCTTTCCAGGAGCAGACGGAGCCCTCCCGCAGCGTTCCCCAGGGAGCCGGAGACAGCAACGAGGTCGCCGGCCTGGGCGGCGTCGCGACGGAGGGCCAGCGGCTCGCCGCGTGGGCTCTCGGTGGCGCGGCCGGTCAGCGCTACCGTGATGATGACCTGGGAAGCGCGCACGAGGTCGCCGCCGGCGATGACGACGCCGTACTCTCTGCCCGCCGCCGCCATCCCCTTGTAGAGGGCAACGACGTCCTCGACGAGGAATTCGTCGGGCAAGGCGAGGGTGACGAGGGCATACTCTGGGCTGCCGCCCATCGCGGCGATATCGCTGACGTTGGCGGCGAGGGCTTTCCAGCCGAGGTCGCTCCAGCCCACGCCTTCTGATGGGAAATGGACGTCGGCGACCATGGTGTCGGTCGTGGCGAGGTGGGCGACGCCGGGGCTTTGCCAGAGGGCGGCGTCGTCGCCGATGCCGATGAGCAGGTGTGAACGGGGGCCCAGGATCGTTGTCGCCTTCTCCTGCGCCCCAAGCTCATCCCTGAGCCGCTCAATCAGCCCGAATTCGCCGAGCTCTGAGACTTTCACTGCCCGATTATACCATCTCCTCGGTCTCGGCCAGCACGCGGCGCCCGAAGCTGCTATAGTGGCAGGCAAAATCAAGGTCCGGAGAGCGCCACCGCCGGCTCAGTTCATGCGCATCGCCATCGTCGCCGACATTCACGCTAACCTGGCCGCCTTCGAGGCTGTACTGGCCCACGCCGAGGCGCAGGGGCCAATCGACCGCCTCTGGTGCCCCGGCGACATCGTCGGCTACGGGCCCGATCCGGGCGCGTGCATCGCGCTCGTGCGCCGCTACCCGCACGTGGCCGTCGCGGGCAATCACGACCTCGCGGCGATAGGCAAGATCAGCACGTCGGAGTTCAACGAGACGGCGGCGCGCGCCGCGGCCTGGACTGCCGGGCAGTTGACGGACGAGCAGCGTTGCTATCTGGAGGGACTGCCGGAGGTCGCCCGGGACGGCGATTTCACCCTCGTGCATGGCAGCCTGCGCGCACCGATATGGGAGTACATCCTCTCGCTGCCGGCGGCGCGGGAGCAGTTCCGACTGATGGAGACGCCGTACAGCGTCATCGGGCACTCGCACGTCCCGTTCATCGCGGAGGAGCCGGCGGAGGGGGCGCCGCGGCTGGTGCTCTGGCAGGACGGCGACAGCGTGGCGCTGGACGAGTGGCGTCTCGTCATCAACCCCGGCGGCGTCGGCCAGCCGCGCGACGGCGACCCCCGTGCCGGCTACGCGCTCTATGATTCGGAGGCGCGCACAATCACGCTGCATCGGGTGGAGTACGATGTCGCGGCGACGCAGGAGAGGATGCGGGCGGCCGGATTGCCGGACTCGCTCGCGGAGCGCCTGACATACGGCCAGTAGGGCGCTCAGGAACGAAAGTTGGATGGATCGAGGCCAGCCGCGCGAGATACTGGCTGAAAGATGGCGCCAAGGCGCTGCTGGGCCGCTTCCGCTTCCGCCACCATGCGGTCGATGAGCTCTTTGCAGGTGGGCACGTCGTGCACCAGGCCGACGGCTTGCCCCATGCTCACGAGGCCATCTTCCATATTGCCGGTGTCCACGACCGCCGGCCCCTGCCTGCTGATCAGCGGCAGCATCTCCTCGAGGGTGGCGCCCCGTCTCTCCATCTCCACCACCTTCTCGACCACTGAGTTCCTGGCGAGACGGGAAGGGTTCATTATCGACTTCATGCAGTAGACGGTCTCCGTCTCTGCCGCGTGCACCATCCACTCCTTGAAGGCGGCCTGCCCGCGACACTCCTGCGTCGCCATGAAGCGCGTGCCCATCAGCACGGCGTCCGCTCCCAGGGCCAGCGCCGCCACCAGGCCGCGGCCGTCGCCGATGCCGCCGCCGGCGACGACCGGAATGTTAACCGCGTCGACCGCCGCCGGCACCATGACGATGGTCGTCACCTCGTCCATGCCCGGATGCCCGCCCGCCTCGTGGCCGACGACGCACACCGCGTCGACGCCCAGCCGCTCGGCGCTCTGCGCGTACCTCACGCCCGGCACCTTGTGCATTATCTTCACGCCAGCGGCATGCAGAGGCGACACTATCGCCTTGGGGGTGCTGCCGGACGTTTCGACGACGGGTATCTTCTCCTCGATTGCCACTTCGACCCAGCGCTCGATCGGCTGCGCCCGCACTGCGGCGAAGAGGTTAATGTTCAGCCCTATCGGCTTGTCCGTCAGATCCTTGGCCTTGTGGATGTCCTCTTGCAGCTCCTCGATGGTCGGATAGGTGGCGGCGGTCAGGAATCCCAGGCCGCCGGCGTTCGCCACAGCCGCGATCAGCTCCGCCCGACCTACCCAAAACATGCCGCCGCAAAGGATGGGGTACTTGATCCCGAACATCTTGGTGATGCGTGTCTCGAGCATAGGAGGGTTCCCTTCTGTTGATGCGTGGAAAGACGGGCGCTATTTGACCACTGCCAGCTTGCTCTTCACGTCCACTTTCTCCGCGTGAAGAGCGGCGTTGAGGACATCGTCCACGTGGTCGGCCAAGATGAATTCTATGTCGTGCCGCACTTCAGGAGCAATCTCCTCGAGGTCCGGCTCATTCTCCCTGGGGAGGATGACGCGCCTGATGCCCGCCCGATGAGCGGCCAGCACTTTGTCGCGGATGCCGCCGACGGGAAGCACTTTGCCCCGCAGCGTTATCTCGCCGGTCATCGACACGTCCTTGCGCACCGGTCGCTTGGTGAGCGCCGACACGAGGGCTGTGGCCATCGTCACGCCGGCGGAGGGGCCGTCCTTGGGGACAGCGCCCGCCGGTACGTGGATGTGCATGTCGTTGTTCTCGAAGGCGCCGGGTTCGATGCCCAGGTCCTCGGCGCGGCTGCGCGCGTAGGTGACCGCCGCCTGCGCCGACTCCTGCATGACGTCGCCGAGCTTTCCCGTGAGCGTGAGGCGTCCCTTGCCCGGGACGGCGCTCGCTTCCACGTAGAGCACGTCGCCGCCAACCGCCGTGGCCGCCATCGCCGTGGCGACGCCGACCTCATCCGCCTCGGCCGCGATCTCCCAATGGAAGCGTCGCGGCCCCAGGAACTTGGTCAGCGAGTCCAGCGTCACCGTCACCGCGCCGGCCGAGCCGCGCACGACCTCACGCGCGACGCCGCGGCAGATGGCGCCAATCTCGCGCTCCAGGCTGCGGACGCCCGCCTCGCGCGTGTAGCTGCGAATGACCTCCAGCAGCGCCTCATCGGTGATCGTGACGATGCCGGGCTGGAGACCGTTCGCCTCCGTCTGGCGCGGCGCCAGGTAGCGCTTGGCTATCTCCAGCTTCTCGTGCTCCGTGTAGCCGGGCAACTCGATGATCTCCATGCGGTCGAGCAGCGGCGGCGGGATGGTGTCCATGATGTTGGCTGTCGTGATGAACATCGTCTTCGAGAGGTCGAAGGCGAGGTCGAGGTAGTTGTCGACGAAGGTGTTGTTCTGCTCCGGGTCGAGGACCTCCAGCAGCGCCGACGCGGGGTCGCCGCGGAAGTCGACGCCCAGCTTATCGACCTCGTCGAGCATGAACAGCGGGTTGTTGCAGCCGATGCGGCGAATCTCCTGGATGATGCGGCCGGGCAGCGCTCCGACGTAAGTGCGCCGGTGACCTCTGATCTCCGCTTCGTCACGCATGCCGCCGAGAGACATCCGCACGAACTTGCGGCCCAGCGCCCGGGCAATCGACTGGCCGAGCGACGTCTTGCCGGTGCCCGGCGGGCCGACGAAGCAGAGGATCGGACCCCGGCTGTCCGCCTTCAGCTTGCGCACCGTCAGGAAGTCGAGGATTCGGCGCTTCACCTTGTCCAGACCATAGTGGTCGGCGTTCAGGATCTCTTCGGCGCGGGCGATATCGAGGTTGTCTTCCGTGCTCTTGTCCCAGGGCAGGCTGACGAGCCACTCCAGGTAGTTGCGGGAGACCTGGTACTCGGCGGCGGCCTGCGGCATCGACGCCAGGCGCTCCAGCTCGCGCTCCGCCTCCTTGCGCGCCTCTTCCGGCAGGTGCGCCTCTTCCATGCGCTTCTTCAGCTCGTCCACCTCCGGCGTCATGTCGGAATCGCCGAGCTCCTTCTGGATCGCCTTCAACTGCTCGCGGAGTATGAACTGGCGCTGCCCTTTCTCCATCTCGCCTCTCACCTGCGACTGGATGTCGTTCTCCACGCGGAGGACCTCCAGCTCACGGTTGAGGTAGCCGTTGACGAGACGAAGACGCTCTTCGACGTTCAGCGTTTCGAGCACCGCCTGGCGCTCCTCGGTCTTGAGGTTGATGTGGGCGGCGACGAAGTCCGCCAGCGAGCCCGGCGAGGGAATGGTCGCCGCAGCCGCTGCCAGCTCGTCCGGCAGCGCGTCGGCGAGGTTGATGGCCTTTTGAAACTGCGAGAGCACCATACGGTAGAGGGCCTCCGTCTCGACGCCCTGCTTCTCCTGGTCACGGAGCGCCTCGACTTGCGCGCGTAGAGACGGTTTCTCCTGCTCCATCGACTTCAGCCGCACGCGCGTCAGCCCCTGGATAATCGCCTGCACCGCTCCCGTGGGGGCGCGCGCCATACGGAGAATGTTCGCGGCGGTGCCCACCTGATAGAGGTCGTCGGTCAGTTGACCGTCCGGCCCCGGTTTCTGCGCGAACAGAGCCAGCGTCTTGCTGGGGCTCGCCGCCGCCTCGACCACCGCCTGCACGATGATCTCGTCGGCGGAAGCGAGAGGCACCATGAGGCCGGGGAATAGGACTACGCCGCCGCTGGCGAGTGCCGGCAGCACCTTCGGCACCTTGAGCTGCTCCTCCAGCCTCTCTTGCAACTTGTCCGGCGCGCTTACCGGCGGGTCTTCTTGTGAGGTCTTCTTAGCCATCTTTTCCAGTCCCTCGGAACAGAATCAGTTGCCCTTCTCGCGCGCCGTGACCCGCACGCGGTGCGAGCCCGGCTCGCGCAGCTTGGGCAGTACTATGCGAAGGAAGCCTTCCGAATAAGAGACCCGAATACCCTCGGGGTCGATTCTGGCCGGCAGAAGGAGCGTTCGCTCGAAGGCGCCGTAGCATATCTCCATCTGCGTGTGTCGATGGGTGGGCTTCGCTTCCCGATCGCTCTTCTCGCCGTGGAAGCGGAGCCGCTCGCCTTCGATCTCGATCTCCACCTCTTGCTCCTGGATGCCCGCGATCTCGGCGACGACGACGACATGGTCCGCCGTCTCGAAGACGTCCGTTGGCGGCGCCAGGATAGGGCTGCAGAAGCGGTTGCGGCCTGCGGGTCCCTCGGTCATCCGCCGCCACATCTGCTCCATCTGGTCATGCAGGCGTTCGAACTCTGCGAATGCGCTCTTGCTTCGAAACATGGTAGTTCTCCCCACTCCGGCGGCAGGAGCCGCTCCGGGAATGCCTTAAGCTTAGGATAGTGTGCGACCGTGGAAATTACAAGCGAGGGGTCGAAAGGGTGTGCCCCGAGTCCTCGCTAGGCAGGGGGCGCCTTCTTCGGGGTAGGTCGCTTTGCTTTGGGCGGCTTGGCGCCGTTAACTTCGACCGGCGTCTTGTTGGCGGCGCCGCGCTGGACGCTCTTACTGGGCACCTGCCCGACATCGAAGCACGAAATGGAGGCGACGGCTTCTCCCGGGGTGACGCCCATCAGCCTCACGCCTTGAGCGGCGCGACCCACGGGCGGTATGCTGTCCATCCGCGTTCGCAGGATGATGCCGTCGCGGGAGATGATCATGAGCTCTTGCAGGTCGTGGACCGTGCGCGCGGCCACGACGGGCCCCGTCTTGTCGGTGACCTGGTGGCTGATCACGCCGCCGCCGCCGCGGTGATGGCGCGGATAGGACTCGAACGGCGTCCTCTTGCCGTAGCCGTTGGCGGTGACGGTCAGTAGTTGCATCTTGGGCGTGACCACCTCCATGCCCACCACGTCTTCCCCTTTTCGTAGCTGGATGCCGCGAACGCCGCCGCTGGCGCGAGAGGCCGAGCGCAGCTCCTTCACCGAGAAGCGCACAGCCTTCCCCTGGTTGCTAAGGGCGACGACATCGTCGTTCTCGGCGACTTGCTTGGCGGTGACGAGCTCGTCGCCGGGCTCCAGGTCCATGGCGATAAGGCCGGCGCGCCGGACGGAGTCGAACTCGGAGAGCGGCGTCTTCTTAACTTCGCCACGGCTGGTCGCCAGGACAAGGAAGTCCTTGTCGAAGCTGCGCACGCCAATGACGGCGGTGACCGTGTCTTCCTGGGTCATCTCGATCAGGTTCACCAGGGGTATCCCCTTCGCTTGTCGCTTAGCGTCCGGCAGGTCGTAGGCGCGCGCCTGGAAGACGCGACCGCTACCGGTGAAAAAGAGGAGGCTGTCATGCGTGTCGGCGACCAGCAGCCGGTGGACGGCGTCCGCCTCGCGTGTCACCATGCCCGTGATGCCGCGGCCGCCGCGCCGCTGCAAGCGGTAAGTATCGAGCGGCAGACGTTTGATGTAGCCGCGGCTGCTGAGGGTGACGACCACCTCCTGGTGGGGGACCATGTCCTCTTCGGTCAGTTCGTCGATCTCCTGGTCGATGACGCGCGTGCGGCGGGCGTCGCCGTACTTTTTCTTGATGTCCTGGGCGTCCTCCTTGACAAGGAAGTCGATCTTGCGCGGGTTCGCCAGCAGGTCTTCCAGGTAGGCGATCTGCTTGATGATGGCGCTGTACTCCTCCTCGATCTTCTGGCGCTCGAGGCGTGCCAGCCGCCGGAGCTGCATGTCAAGGACCGCCTGCGCCTGGCGGTCGCTGAGGTGGAAGGGCGCCTTCATCAACCGCTCCTTCGCTTGCTCCGCCGATTGCGCCCGCCGGATGGCCTGGATCACCTCGTCCAAGTGTTGCAGCGCGGTCATCAGCCCCTGGAGGATGTGCTCGCGATCCCGGGCCTGCTCCAGCTCGAACTGGGAGCGCCGCCGGATAACCTCCCGCCGGAAGGCGACGTAGTGCTCCAGCGCGCGCTTCAGGCTGAGCGTCCGCGGCTGGCTATCGACCAGGGCGAGCATGTTTATGGGGAATGAGGAGCGCATGCCCGTAAAGCGGTAGAGCTGGTTCAGCACTTCCTGCGCCTGGCCGGCGCGGCTGAGCTCGATGACGATACGCATGCCGTGCCGGTCCGACTCGTCCCGCAGGTCGCTTATGCCATCGATCCGCTTGCCTCGCGCCAGCTCGGCTATGCGCTCGACGAGCGTGGCCTTGTTGACCATGTAAGGCAGCTCGGTGACGATGATCTGCTGCCGGCCACCGCGCGCCGACTCCTCGATGTGCGTGCAGGCTTGCATGATGACACGCCCTCGCCCGTCGCGGTACGCCTGCTGGATGGCGTCTTGCCTGACCTCTGTGCCGTCCTTGCGCACCCGCTCGTAGCGGAAGATGAAGCCGGCGGTGGGGAAGTCAGGGCCCTTGACGATTTCGCAGAGCTCCTCCGTCGTGACGTCGGGCTTGTCGATGACGCGGCAGACGGCGTCGCAGACTTCGCTCAGGTTGTGCGGCGGCACGTTCGTCGCCATGCCGACGGCGATGCCGTAGGCGCCGTTGACGAGCATGTTCGGCAGACGCGACGGCAGCGCCACGGGCTCCTTGTGTCTGCCATCGAAGTTGGGGACGAAGTCGACGGTGTTTTTGTCGATATCGCCTAGCATCTCTTCGGCGACGGCCGCCAGGCGCGCCTCCGTATAGCGCATCGCCGCCGGCGGGTCGCCATCGACGCTGCCGAAGTTGCCCTGGCCGTCGACGAGCGGGTAGCGCAGAGAGAAGTCCTGCGCCATCCGCACCATGGCCTCATAGATAGGGGCGTCGCCGTGCGGGTGGTACTTGCCCATCACGTCGCCGACGGTGGTGGCGCTCTTGCGGTAGGCGGAAGTAGGTCGGAGGCCCAGCTCCGACATGCCGTAGAGGATGCGGCGTTGCACGGGCTTGAGGCCGTCGCGCACGTCGGGGAGGGCGCGGGATACGATCACGCTCATCGCGTAATCGAGGTAGGACGCCCGCATCTCGTCCTCGATCTTTATCGGCCGGACGTTGCCTATGCCGGTATCAGTCGTCATCTTCGTAGCTCGTGGTGGAAATGCTGGTCTAGCAGCGTCATTCTATCACAGTCGAATCTAACGGTCTCGTTGGAGGCAGGTCGCCGCCAGCGGTTCGGGGACAACAAGAAGGGCAGCGGATGGACTCCTCTGCCCCATGCTCGCGCTGCTTTGCGGAAGGCGGCTACGACCCTATTCTTCGTCCTCCTCATCTGCTTCTCCCTCGCCCTCCGTGGCCTCCTGGTAGTCCTGCAGCGTCATGTCGCCCTCAGTGGCTACGGTCTCCTTCTCCCACTCCTCCCCTTCCTCCATCTCCTCGGGCGCCTCGCCCTCTTCGTCGAGTTCACGGCGCACGAGCCGTTCCTTGGTGTAGGGACGGACCGTCTCGCCGCCGGTCGCCGGGAACGATGGCCTCCCCTGCTGGCTCGGGTGCTGATAGATCTCACGGATGATCAGCCGCGCCTCTGAGAGGCTGGCGACGGCGGCCACATAGCGGTTCCCGCCTTGCATGAGGCGGAGGAGGCGCAGTCCCAGCTTCGGTTCTATCATGCCGACTTGCTCTCCCGTGGTCGTCTCCACGGCCAGCGTGTGGCCATCCGGGCGCAGCTCGACGGAATCGCCGGCGGTCAGGCGCGCCAGTGTCTCGGGCGACACGGCCCGCAGCGTCGTGATGCCTGTTTTCCCCGTCTCCGCAATAAACGACGCCGGGTCCAGCTTCTTGGCCC
>JBEKDP010000064.1:0-8867 GCA_050014295.1 Dehalococcoidia bacterium
CCGGCGGCAATCGTCGCTTACCTGTCAGGGGCCGACAACGCCGTTGTACATCAGGTCCATATCGCCGGGGGAGTTACCGACCGTTACGTCCCCGAGGGCGACGATCGGCCGATCGGATTCCAGAATGGCGGACCCTGTGAAGCCGTCCGGCACGGCCCCGTCCCAAGGTTGGATAAGCGTCACGGTACGGAATATGGGGATGGTATAGGAAGACTCCCCTCCCGGCAGCGCCGGGCTAATGTACCGGACTGTCAGGTTTGCTGAACCGCCGTCCGCGACGAGCACGCGCACCCACGAGTTCCAGCCGGTGCGGCTTGCGGCGGTAGGCGAATTCTTGTTCACCAGCGGCAGATAGAGCTTCTGGCTGGCGGCATCGAGCCGGACGCTGCGGTAGCCGACGTACGTATCGCTGCTGTTGGAGCTCCTCGACACAACGACTCCCACCGGCTTGTCCGACGTTATCACGCCAACGCCGTCTGTGAAGTTGAGCGGCAGAGCGTCGCCAGGGGCCAGGCAGTTTGACGAATCATTGCTGTCCTGGAAGCACATCCGTGACGAGCGGAGTTGGAAGGTATTCTGCTTGACGATGTACTGCGGCGGGTTTTGGCTGCTATCCCAGCCGTCGATTCTCAGCGTGACGGTTGCCGGCTGCGTCGGATCGCTGTTCATGATCTCGAAGTCGGTGCTCCACTGGCCGTTGGCTTGGCGTTCCATAAGAGGCAGCAGGAGCGACGTCCCCATGTCGCTGGCGCTGAAGCCGGCGTAAGAGGCAAAGTGCTTGGAGCTGGAGCTAAACACATCGGCCGAGGCCACGACAACCTGCTTGGAAGCGGGGACATTCTGACCGTTGGTCTGCAGGTCAACCCGAACCGAGCCGGTGAAGTATGGGCCCACACCCATATTCACCCAAGAGCGTAGCAGCGAACCGCCCGGAGGAATAGCGATGCCGCCTTTGGGGCAGCCGGGCGACGGCGTAGGTGAGGGGCTCGCGCCCTCGTCGGGGTCCTGGCGCACTTCAGCGTCGGCGGTATTACTCAGATAGACGAGCGTGGCACAAGCGGTGCTGTCCCCCAGGTTCTCGACGGCGAAGCGCGAGTCCCAGTTCTGCCCCGGGCCATCGCGGCTGGAAACGAGAGGCAGGAAGAGTTGGCCGGAGCCCGCGTTCAAGGCGACCGTGCTGCCGTCGGTGGAGAACCCGCCGCCCCTGTCGCTGTCCCTACCCAGGAGAACGGCGATGGGCTGATCGCTCGTTATCACCGCCGATCCCAGAAAGCCCTGCGGCAGCGCCGGGTCCTGGCTCTCGCTGAACGTCAGGGCCGCACCAGGCGCGATCGCCGGGCAAACCCCCCACGTCGGGCAGGCCTCGGTAGCCACAATGGTCCCGTCTTCTTTCATGTACTTGAGTTCGATGTTGGCGTCTGCGCTCCCCATATTCTGCACGCGAATCCAAGTGTTCTCGACGCCCACCTGGTAACAGCCGCTGCCGAGAACTGCCAGTAGCGACGCAACCGCCAGCAATGGCAATGCCCAGAGACATCGCTTGGGAACAGAAAGTTGTGTTTGCATCGTATCCCTCCGCCTCTAACCCCGTCCGTGTGATGATACTCAAGGGGATCACGGTGGTCAAGCCGCGCCAGCGCCTGTCCGCGCAGGATCCGCCAGGAATATAGCATCTGCGTCTGTTTTCCCGGAAATGAGAGGTGTCCGGCCTCCCTTGGCAGGAGGCCGGACGGATTGCGGAGGGGGCCATCAGTCTCCGCTTCGGTGGTCGGGTGAGTAGGAGGTGTTCTACCCGCCGCCGACGCTGCTCAATATGTGGGGACCACCGACCGCTTTGACCTCCTCCCGGGCACTGGGCTCGACGGCAGCGTCCGGCAGCAACACGGCACGCTCCAGAAGCTCTGCCAAGTCGAGTACCTCCATTGGCTCCTCCAAGCCGAGGCCAGCCACGGCATCCTGAAGCATCTGGAGACAGAACGGGCAGGCGGTAGCAACGGTGTCGGAGCCACTCGCGGCCGCATCCTTGGCGCGTAGTAGGCTCACCCGCTGCTCCGGCTCCTCCTCGATCCACATGCGACCGCCGCCGGCGCCGCAGCACAGGCTTCGCGAGCCGCAGCCCTCCATCTCCACCAGGTTGACACCGGGGATGGCCGTGAGTATCTCCCGCGGCCCTTCGTACATGCCGTGGTAGCGGCCCAGGTAGCAGGGGTCTTGGTAGGTGACAGTCTTGGCAACTTCCGTCTTGATCTGCAGTTTCCCTTCCTTGATGAGTTGAAGCAGGAACTCCGTGTGGTGGACCACCTCGAAGTCGCCGCCGAACTGCGGGTATTCGTCCTTCAGGGTGTGGTAGCAGTGCGGACAGGCGGTGACTATCTTCTTGATGTTGTAGCGCTTCAGGGTCTCGATATTCTGCTGCGCCTGGCACTGGAACAGGTACTCGTCACCGATTCGACGGGCGAAGTGGCCGCAGCAGGACTCCTCGTGGCCCAGGAAGCTCATCTCTACTCCCGCCGCCGCGGCGAGCTTGGCCACGGCCTGGGGGATCTTCATCGTCCGTTCCTGGACCGCCGCCGTGCAGCCGACCCAGAAGAGGATACCGGCGTTGCCGTCGTTGTTGGCCGTCTTTATGTTAAGTTCCGACGCCCAGTCGACCCGCGACGCGGCGGCGCCCTTCCAGGGGTGTCCTCTGTCCTGAATCGAGCGCAGGCTAGCCATCACTGTACCGCAGATGCTGCCCTGCTCAAGCACCAGGTTGCGCCGCATGGCGACGATCTTGTTGATCGGCTCCACGTACACGGGACAGGCCTCTTCGCAAGCCCCGCAGGTCGTGCAGGCCCACACCTCGTCCTCGCTGACCACGTCTCCGACCAGCGTGGGGCGGCCTTCCGCCGCGCGCTTGCCCTTAAGCAGCGCCGGCGCTTCCCCGTGCAGATCAGCCCGGAGCTCCTGGATCAGCTTCTTCGGCGAGAGCGGTTTGTGCGTAAGATAGGCGGGACAGACCTCCTGGCAGCGGCCGCAGCGCGTGCAGGCGTCGAGGTCGATCAGGTCTTTCCAGGTCAGGTCCTCGATCTTCGATGCGCCGAGCGTGTCCGTGCTCTCCTCGCTGATCTCGATCGGCTTGAGCACTCCCTTCCCGCCGGTCGTCTTTAGGAACATGTTTAGAGGGGCAGTAAAGACGTGCGCCATCTTGGGGAAGCTGAGGAAGACGTAACCCATCGTACCCATCGAGACGAGCATGTGGGTCCACCAGAGCTCTTGATGCAACGCGAGATTCACGTTGTCACCGAGGGGGTGGAACGCCACGGCAAAGACATAGCCGCCGGGGGACCAGACCGCCCAACCCGGGTGAGCGTCCAACTCCGTGACGGCCATGCGTAGCCCTTCCAGCATGAAGCCGCTGACGATGATGAGCGCAAGTAACGCCAGCGTCGCACCGTCGTCGAGCCGGCTGTCGAGCTTCGACGGCTTGATGACGTACCGGCGATAAGCGGCCATGCCGACGCCGGCGAGGACCAGTATTCCGCCAATGTCCAGCATCAGGGAGAACGCCAGATACACATTGCCTTCGAGGAACTTGTAGACGTGCTCGCTTATGGCGTCGAGGAAGGGGCCCATCAACAACAGGCCGAATCCACCAAAGAGGAGGACGTGCATGACGCCAGCGTAGCGATCTCGCACGATGCGCCGGTGCCACAGCCCGTCGATCATCGACCTCACGACGACCGTCTTGAACCTACCGGTAATGTTCGTCAGCCGCTTGTCCTCGCTGCCCAGCCGCCAGATCCGCAGGCGCCTGATCAACGCGTAGGCCACGACCACCATCAACACGAACCCTATCAGGTATACGACCCCACCGAACTGGATGTTCCAAAAAGTCTCTCTGGAGGCCATTGTTCTTTCCTCCTTGTCGCTCGTCTAGACCCGCACCGGTACTGTCGCCGGCGTGGCAAGCGCTAGCTCTTGGCCGGCACCGCGTCGAGCGACGCGTAGACTGGGCTCCCCTTCAGCCGGTAGTACCAGCGCATGTACTGCGCCAGCGGTTCCCAAGACCACGTGGCGGGTACGCAGGTCACACCGCGCTTTTCAAGCAGGGCCAGCAGGAAGTCCAGGTCCTTCTTGTTGCAGGTCAGGCGGTCCGTCTTGTCCAGGACGAGGATGTCGAAGTCCTGCTCTGCAAGCAGCGACACCAGTCCCGGCCGGTCTAGGTCAGTGCTGCACCAACCGATGTCCTCGATGGTGCCCACCAGGTGCCATTCATGGCAGTCGGCACAAGCAGCTATCCGCGCCTTCTGGCCTTCTGGACTCGTGCCCTTCTTGCCGATCTCGGCGAAGTCCTGCCTAACGTAACCGATGGCCCTTGGCCGGCGCGGCGCGTAGACAGGAGCGCCTGTGACGCCACTACCCTTGTCGACCTTTGTCAGAAGCTCTGTCTCGAATTCTGTGGTTGTCATCTCTCTCACCGTCCTTCTGCTGTTCGGGTCACCTGTTTTCTTGTCCACCATCAATGTACGGTACGCGGCCCAGGCTCGTCGTCCGCCGTCCATGCTGTCTTTGCTAGGCATTCCTCCTCCGTCGACGATGGCCCAAACGCCGACGATCCGAGCGGCAACGTCGCTGCCTACGCTCCGTCCAAATGTCGCACCGCCGCAAAGAAAATGCCGCGGGCGACTACGCATTCCGAGCAGCAAAGATAGGTGCATTTGGCGGACACCTCTGCGTAGTTCCGCCATTTAGCGGAGGCGCCTGGTGTAGTAAGCTAGCAGTGGCGGCAAACGACAGTTTGGCCCGTGACAGCCTCCCTGGAGGTTTGAGCGACATGATGAGCAAGATCAGCATTTTGATCGCCGACGACCACACGCTTGTCCGCGAGGGCACGCGCCAGCGGCTGGAACGCGAAGAGGACTTCGAGGTGGTCGGTGAGGCGGCCGACGGCAGTGAGGCGGTCAAGCTGGCAAGTCAGCTCAAGCCCGACGTGGCGATAATCGATGTCGCGATGCCCAATCTAAATGGTATAGAGGCTACCAAGCAGATTAAGCAGAGCCACCCGGGCACGGCGGTCCTGGTACTCAGCGCGTACGACAATGACCAGTATATCTACGCTGCTCTTGAGGCGGGCGCCAGCGGCTATCTGCTGAAGAACGTGCGCGGCCAGCAATTGGTAGACGCGATCCGCGATGTGCGAGCGGGAGAAGTGGTGCTCGACCCGCATGTGGCGCGAAAGGTGGTGCAGTGGTTTTCGACACTTAGCCACGGACAGCGAGTGGAGGGCATGCCCGAACACGTCAGCGAGCGGGAGATAGAAGTGCTAAAGCTTGCCGCCAAGGGCATGAGCAACAAGGAGATCGCTGCCGAGCTGAATCTGAGCGTGCGCACCGTTCAATCGCACCTCGGGAACATCTTCGACAAGCTCGGCGTGAGCTCGCGTACGGAGGCGGTGCTTCACGCGCTCAAGGAGGGATGGCTTTCCTTGGAGCACGTTTCCCTAAATGAGTAACCTGATGTCTGCAGAAGCAACAGTCGACAAGCGTGAGCGACCGCTCCCGGTACTAAAAGACCCGCACTTCTGGGTGATCGTTACTATTATGTCGTGCGGGACCATTCTCTATTACGCCGACTACTTACCGGTGATCAGCGGCATCGAGTCCGGTCTCCGCCTCGACTTCGCGCGACATTCGGTGCACCGCATACTCTCGATCCTGCCGGTGGCCTATGCCGCTTTCGTCTTTGGCCTTCCCGGCGGGCTCACCGCCACAGCGGTAATCGCCGCGCTTCTGTTGCCGCGCGTCTTCATCGCACCAGCGGAGGCCGGCGAGTCGGCGGTCGAGGTGGCGGCCTTCGTCTTCATCGGCGGCTTCGTATCCTGGCTGATCGACGTGCAGAGCCGGGAGAAGTCCCAGCACCGGGAGACGATCTCGTCGCTCGAGTGGACGCAGCGGGAGTTACGCTCTCACATTCAAGCGCTGGAGAACGAGCAGCGGCGTCTGTCCGCTATCAACGCAGTGCTTAGCGCCGCCGCGGCGTCCTTGGAGCTGCCGGAGATCCTCAACCTCGCCATGGATAAGGTCAGGGGCGCCATGGGGGTGGAGATATCGATGCTGTACCTCCTGGATGAGGAGGCGACTGTGCTCAGCCTGGAAGCCTATCGCGGCATCTCCTCTGAATATGTCCAAGTGGCGGAGAAGATCAACGTGGGAGAGGGCCTGAACGGCCGGGTGGCCCAGACCGGCGAACCGCTCGCAGTGACGGACAGCTCCAGCAGTCCTGTCGCCCAGACCGACATGGGAAAAAAGGAAAACATCCAGGCGCAGGTCATAGTCCCCATAAAGGCGAAGGGGGAGGTGGTAGGCACACTGGGCGTGGCCACGCGCGGCACGAAGGACTTCGCGCCGGAGGAAGTAGCACTGCTCAGCGCCATCGGCAACGCGGTCGGTGTCGCTATCGACAACGCTCGTCTCTATCAGAAGGAAAGGCAGATCTCCCAGCTGCTGCGGCAATCGGAGCAGAACTACCGGGGCCTGTTTGAGAACTCCACGGAGGCGATCTTCATCCACGGTTTCAATGGCAAGATCATCGGCGCCAACCGGGCATGCGAGAAGCTCACCGGCTACACCAGCAGCGAGATGACGGGCATGGAGATCGGCAGTTTCCTCTCAGATCAGGGCGGGGAGGCGATCGCTGAGATCGTCGCCAAGCAGTACGAGGGAGAGAGCAGCGGCTCCTCCTATGAGCTTCGTTTGACGAAGCGAGACGGCACGGAAGCTATTGTGGAGATGACGCCCAGCGCGATCATCCGGGATGAGAAACCCGTTGGCGTTCAGGTAATCCTCCGCGACGTGACGGAGCAGCGGCGGATGCAGGAGAATATGCGCTTCTACCTCTCGCAGGTGTTGAAGGCCCAGGAAAGCGAGCGCCTGCGCATCGCGCGCGAGCTGCATGATGATACCGCCCAGGCACTGGTTGGGCTGTCGCGCCGCCTGGATATGCTCGCCTCCGGCGAGGAGACGAGCATGCCGCCCGACACCTTGAAGAAACTCGACGAGTTGCGGGAGCAGACCGACGCCATACTCGCCAGCGTCCGGCGCTTCAGTCAGGACCTGCGGCCGCCTGTGCTCGATGACCTGGGGCTGCTGCCGGCCCTCAAGTGGCTGGCCGTCGCCTTGGAAGAGCAGGACCGCATATCGTCGAACATCCGATTGCTCGGCGACCAGCGTCGCCTGCCGCGGGATGTCGAGCTCACCTTGTTCCGCATCGCTCAGGAAGCCCTCAGCAACGTGCGCAAGCACTCACGCGCCAGCGCCGTGGAGCTGACCTTGGATTTCCGGGACAGCATCATCTCGATGACCGTCGCCGACAACGGCAAGGGCTTCAGCGTGCCGCAGACCACGAGTGACCTGGCCGCCCTCGGCAAGCTGGGCGTAATCGGCATGCAGGAGAGGGCGCGGCTCCTCGGCGGGAGCTTGACGGTGGAGTCAAAGCCGGACGAGGGGACGCGCATTGTCGTGAGCGCACCGGGCTAGGGTCCGGCGCCGCTAGAACGCCTCATAGTCCCCGAGCGTTAGATACCAGTTCCTCAGCCGGTAAGCGAGATGGCTGGGGCTCGCCTCTTCCTCATGAGCCCTGACGACCATGCGGAACGACTGCGGCTCCAGGAAGCGCGGCGATACCCAGAAGCCCCTGGCGCGGAGCAGTCTGAACTCATCGGTGTGGCGCAATGCAAGCGCCGCTACCAGATCCAGGTCTTGCTCCCGGAAGTAGGCGGTCGCTCTATCGATGAGCAGCCGGCCGGCGGCACGACCTTCACCGCTCGTTTCCACCATCAAGTCGACGATCAGTCCGGCGCTAAGCCGGCCCAGCGCGGCGACTCGCATGGCGATGTAGGCCCGTATCTTCCCCTCCGACCGCGCCTCAAGCACCTTGTACTCCCGCGTCGCCAGCCCCTTGAAGCGCCAATTCAGATAGGCGGGGTCACGCACGACCATTATCGGGAAGCGGTGCTGCACACGATGCCAGAAGATGGCGAATGGCTCATCGAAGGCGTCGATTTCGTCGATCTCCAGGCCGGGGAGCTGATCTTGCTGCGAGATTGATGGAGTCCGCCAAACGATCCGAGCGAGCGACGCGGTCCGGCCGAGGACGCGGCTGCCGGTGGTCTTCATTGCCAAGCTTTCAGGGCGGAGCGGTCGCACGAGGAACGGCACGGCACCGACGTCCTTGAATCCGCCCCTGCCGAGAAAAGCGGGCAGCGCGACCTGACTAGGGAAACCGTAGGTGAAGGAGATACCGTCCTTCTCGGATTGGGCGCAGACCTCAGCGAGTAGATCGGCGGCCAGGGCGCGGCTCTGGTAGTCCGCGCCGACGACGGGGTTAAACGAGAGTCCCGCCGTATAGACGGTGCCCGAGATGCGCACGCTCATCGGCAGCGCCGCTGCCAAGCCGACCAGGCGTCCCGTTCCCGCCTCACGCGCGACGACGGTAACGGGCGGCCCGGCAGGGCTCTTCTCCCACTGCCAATACTGGTAGGCAGGATCGGCCGCCTCGCTCTCACCAGCGACCTCGCGCGTGAGCCCCAGAAGGTCCTCGCCGCCCGACGCTGAGTACCGCTCGATGGTCCAGCTATCGCTTCCGGTCATTGCGCACACCCCTATCCCGCGGGACGCGTCCGTTATTGGTCGCTGGTTGCGTTCGTGGAGCGGGGGACGGGATTCGAACCCGCGACATCCTGCTTGGAAGGAAGGGAGCAAATGACTCAAGTGCAGCCGATTAACCTAGGATAACGCCGAATCAGCCGCCAGACTCCCGTCCAGCATGTCGCCCGGGCTCCATCTCGCGTGAGCCCGCGCCGCTTTCTCAGCATTATACGTCGCTGA
>JBEKDP010000065.1:0-8736 GCA_050014295.1 Dehalococcoidia bacterium
CCAGATGGCGAGCGCTCAGGTCGCCGGTGACGACCTGCAGCGGCGAGAAGACGGCGACCAGCGCTAGGCCGAGGACTATCGCCTTCTTGTTGTACTCGGAGTGGTCGCCGCGGAGCATGGCGAGGGCGTAGACGCCGGCGACGGCGAGGCCGACGGCGACGTAGGCGGCAAGAGCGCCGTGGATGAACTCGTAGGGAAGGGCGGCGTTCGTCAGCATCGCGGCCCAAGGTTCGACGTTGGCCACCGCGCCGTTGACGACGTCGAAGCCGGTCGGCTGGTTCATCCAGGAGTTGACGCTGATGATGAAGAAGCCAGACGCCAGGGCGGCGACGGCGATGGGTATCGTGCAGAGCCAGTGGGCCTTGGGCGAGAGCTTCTCCCAACTGTAGAGGTAGATGCCGAGGAAGATGGCCTCGGTGAAGAAGGCGAACCCTTCGAGGAAGAGAGGCAGGCCGATGATGCCGCCGGCGAAGTCCATCCAGCGGGGCCAGAGGAGGCCGAAGGAGAAGGAGAGGATGGTGCCGGAGACGGCGCCGACGGCGAAGAGCGTGCCGGTGACGACGGCCCAGCGCTTGGCCATCTGGCGGTAGAAGTCCTTGCCGGTGCGGAGGTAAAGGCCTTCAGCGGCGAAGAGAAGGACGGGGACACCGATGCCGACGGTCGCGAAGGTGATGTGAAAGCCCAGGGCCATGCCCATGAGGGCTCGGGCTGAGTGTACGGTATCGAACACGTCCTTGCGCTCCGGAAGGGCGTCCCTGCTCGACGCCGGCTGCGTCGTCCTCGCCGCTCATGGCGTCGGTCCGGCTGCCACCAGCAACCGACGACCACACTCTCAATATATCATATCTGGGAAGCGGCAGGGGCAGAGGCGCTTTGATTGACCGATTGATATCAATTGTTTTCTTTTCGATGCGTCTGAATCTGGGCGAGGGCAACGCGAATCTGGAAAAAGGCGCGAAATGGGGTCGAAAAAGGGCGAAACGGGCGCGATAGGCCCGGGTACGTCGAGGCGTGCGGCGATGGGTCGGTATCATGGGGTGATGATAGCAGGTCGAAGGGCGAACTCGAAGGGGGATGTGGCAGCTCTCCGCCGCCGACGAGTCGGCGCGGCGACCGGCGGTTGGCTGCTGCCGCGGAGACCCATCGCCGCCGATGTGCGCAGTAGAGTGCGCACGGCTGTGCGCCCCTACTCGGAACATACGGCGCTCTCTGCCCACCCGCCCGACCAGCTACGTGTGGATTCTGGGGGACACCCCCAGACCCCCGGCAAAGAGGGCTATGCCCTCTCTGCACTCTCCTGGAGCCGGTGTCGCCGGACTCGCCGCTGGCCATAGAGGCCGGGAGCGGTATATGCGATCCGATCAGCCTGGTGAACGGAACTCGGCCGTCAGCCAGACGCTAGACAGAGAGGTTGAAAAGTAGGTGATGAATGTCGACTGTTTTCCCTGCGTCGTTTGGGTGAGTGTGCACAGAGGTGAAATAACTGGCACCCAGCGATTTGAGGTCGCGAGTGAACGAGGCGTGCTCCTCGGTAGCTTCCTTCGCCTCCTCGATCACGTTGGTTAGACTCCTGTTGCGCGAGAACGTGATGAGGACTGCGACCGTATGACGCCAAGTCAGGTAACGAAAGAGCTGCTCAATACTCTTGCCGTACGATTTTGCCCCGTGCCAAAACTTGCATTCACCGATCAAGACAGCTCCACTTGGGGTGGCTAGAAAGATGTCTGTCTTCCCACTCTTCGAGAACGTCTCCCCGGTTGCGGCGGTTGTGTCAAATACTGCGTTAAGATTGTTGACGATGATGTCACGCAGTTGTTCCTCATTGAGCGGAGCGTAGGAGGACGGAGATGTCTCAAAGCCTTTGCCCGTTTGATCCATGAGGTTGATGATTTCTCGCAGTGAATCCGGCTTCAAATAGGGCTCGGAAGACATAGCCGGCTTGTCGCGTAGCACCTTTATCTCGCGCCTAACCTGAACGTTGACTGGTTCGACACCATCTGGTTTCCTCTTGACCTGGATGCCAAGATCGGACATTGCCTCCTCAAACCTTGAGACATGCGCGGCGACTTGCTCCCGCCGTTGCTTCACTAGGTCCAGTACTCGCGGCCTAAGGGTTGGCGCCAACCCTTCGATGTCCTGGTTTATGGATCTGAACATGTGTCGCATGAGATCCACGTAACGGCTAACGTCGTTAAGGCGAAGCCGAAACGTGATCACGTGGTCGTGCTGCCGAAAGTGCGCGAATTCCGAAATGCTCGGACCGAAGGAAGTCTGACTGCGCAGTTGGAGGACGGCTTCGTTGCTCTGTTTGGGAAGCAGAGGAACCTCAACGACGGCGTACTGCACCTCGGCCGTCACTGGCTGGCCCAGGATACCAGCGACTGTTTGCCTTTCACGCTCCTCCGTTGCCGCGACTTCGTGCGTTTGGTCCTCCTCGATGGGCTCCAGCAGCCAGTCTTGGACCAGGAAGTCTGCGAGCTCTTCATCGGTATTCGCGGCCATTTGGCCATCGGGCATTTCGACAAGGGTTGCTTGGATGATCTTCAAGGCATGGTCGTAGTATTGTGAAACAAGTGGCCGTCCCCAGACGATCTGAGTAATCTGACTGCTCCTTCTCGGTGCCCAAAGAGGTGAAGATATTCGTCATTCTACCACCTCGCCGAGAGATCTTGGCGTGGCGGCTTCACCTATATCAATTGGCGTGGCGGGACAATGCCACCGGCGCAGGGTATAGTCTAGGGGCGGTCTACCTCTTCGGCGTCTCCGGCTTCTGGACGCCTTCGCCGAAGCCGACCGCCGGCCGCACGATTCGCCCTAGGGCGTTGTGCTGGCCGTGCAAACGGAAGATCGCCGTCACGCCCATCATCTCCAGGTTCGTGTTCAACGCGTCTTCGTTCTGTTGCATGCCGTGCGCTGGCTCTTCCTCTGGGCGTAGCCGCCCGCTTCTACATTGGCGTTTGACACTACTCAGGTCGACGGCGCTGCCGATTTTCTAGCTGGGGAGATATCGCTTGGGAAGCTCGGTGAGGGAGGCCGGCGATGCTGCCCGCTACCTTCTACCACGATCCCCGCCAGGATTGGAGACTGTGCGACCGTTGCCACATGCGGCCGGCTGCGTGGGTGGTCAACCCTCCCACCGAAGCCGGCCTGTACTGCTACTGCGACCCCTGCGTGCCCGGACGCTGGACGGAATGGGCCCGGCCCTACACACCGGCCAGGAACCAAATGCTGGACGAGTCGGCGGAGTGGCTCCGGCGCCGTAGGGCGCGAGAAAAGGAGAGCGCATAGGGCGACGAGGCGTGCTCCGCCTCTAGCGCACGTCGGGTTTCTGGACGCCTTCGCCGAAGCCGACAGCCGGCCGCACGATACGCCCCAGGGCGTTGTGCTGGCCGTGCAGGCGGAACATCGCCGTCACGCCCATCATCTCCAGGTCGGTGTTCAGCGCTTCCTTGTTCTCCAGCATGCCGTGTGGCGGCACCGCCGCGACTTCGTCGGCTATCTTGTCGACGGTCGCTTCCAGGTCGTCGGGCGCAACGGCGAGGCTGACCAGGCCCCAGCGCTCCGCCTCGACGCCGCTGATGCTGCGACCGGTGAACAGCATATAGCGCGCCTTCTTGGAGCCCATCAGTATCTGCCAGAGGGGCATGCTGCTGACGCCGCCCCAGCGCTGCGCCGGGTGGCCGAAGAGGGCGTTATCGGCGGCGACGCTGATGTCGCAGAGCATCTGCAGGTAGCAGCCGGCGGCGAGGCAGTGGCCGTGCACCTGGGCTATCGTCGGCTTGGGGAAGTTCCAGATGCGCAGGTAGCGGGCGTCGATACCGCGCAGGGTGAGGAGGGCGTTCTTCATGTCCCAGTGGTCGGCGCCGCGGGGGACGCTGGTGTAGTAGCTGCCGCCGAGGTCGTAGCCGGAGCAGAATGACGGGCCATTGCCCTTGAGGACGACGACGTTTACGGCGTCGTCCGCCTCGGCGAGGTCGAAGGCGCGGTCGAGGTCGTCCAGCAGTTGGTGGTTGAGGGCGTTGCGTTTGTCGGGCCGGTTCATGACGATGTAGCCGACCTTGTCGCGTGTCTTGTATTCGACGGTCTCGAGGTCCATTGCGCTCCCCTTTCTCCGGCGGGCCTGCGTGCGAGATGCCTGTCACCGCTATAGCCCGGGCGGCGGCTGATGGTCAAGCGTTGGCGTTGGCGGTCGGGACGTTCGCAGAAAAAAGGTCGAAAAAAGCGGCGGCGAACGCCCCTACCGTTGTTGCCCTTTTCACGGGGCCTGTGATAGAAAGGACTTCGGGGGATCGTGATAGAATGTACAAATTACAAAAGGCCGACCTAAACAACTTCATAAGTGCCCTGGCCGGAAAGTACCACGTCCTCGCTCCTGTACGCACGGACGCGGTACGGTTCCAGGAGGTATCGACCGCGGAGGCGATCGACCTCACCGAAAACTCCTACGTTCCGATCAAGCAGTTCTTCTTCCCGCAGCAGGAGACCCTCTTCCGTTTCGAAGGCACGAAGCTTTCGGTGCCGCTGCCCGAGACGGAACCACGGGTGTTCTTCGGTGTGCGACGTTGTGACTTGAACGCGGTCGCGCATCAGGACCTCGTGTACCTGGAGGAGCCGCAGAACCCATACTACGCGGCGCGCCGCAAGAACACGCTGTTCATCGGCATGCATTGCGCCAAGCCGTGCAATCAGTACTGCTTCTGCGGCAGCATGAACCTGAAAGACCACCAGGACCTGATGTTGGTGGAACGCTCGGAGTACTTCCTCGTCGACGTCGGCTCCGAGCAGGGCGAGAAGCTGGCCCGCCAGCTCCCCGTCCTCAAGGAGACGCAGGAGTCGCTGACGCCTGACGACCGGAAGACGCCCGGCACGGACAAGCTGAAGACGACGAAGATCGCGGCCATGTACGACAATCCGGAGTGGAAGACCGGCATCGACTGGTGCCTGAGCTGCGCCGCCTGCACGACTCTCTGCCCGACGTGCTACTGCCACGAGATCTGCGACACGGTGGAGAGCTCGGACTTGACGAAGGGCTGCCGGCTGCGGAACTGGTCGAGCTGCCAGCTCAAGGAGTTCTCGCGGGTGGCCGGCGAGATGCTCTTCCGGGAGCCGCGAGCGGACCGCTTCCGCTTCCGCATCTACCATCAGATCGAGTACTACCGCGAGCGCTACGGGGTGACGATGTGCGTCGGCTGCGGTCGCTGCATCAACTCGTGCCCCACGCGCATCGACTGGGTGAGCATCGTGAACGGGATGGTGGCCCAATGACGAATACAAACGTTTACCTCCCAGAGCCGGTAAAGGTGCTGGCGAATCTGCGGGAGACGACAGAGAACTTCCGCCTGACTCTGGATATCCCGCTCAAGAACGAGCCGGGACAATTCGTCCAGATCTCGCTGCCCGGGATCGGCGAGTCGCCTATCTCGATAGCATCGTGGGGGCGTAACCACCTGACGCTTCACATCCGTGAGGTCGGCACGGTGACGCGCGCTCTCGGCCGCTGCCAGGTCGGCGACACGGTCCTCATCCGCGGTCCCTACGGCAAGGGCTACCCGATGAAGGAGGCGGAAGGCCGCAACATGGTCATCATTGCCGGCGGCTGCGGCGTCGCCTCCGTCAAGGGCGTGTTCGACTACGTGGGGAAGAACAGGGACAAGTACAACGAGATTTACGCCTTCGTCGGCTACCGGAACTCGAAGGAGGTGATCTTCGAGGACTTCGTCGAAGAGTGGAAGGAGAGCATGAGCCTGTTCGTGTCGCTGGACACGTTGAAACAGGGCACGTGCTTCGACGCCACCGAGGGATTCGTTACCGACCTCGTGAAGATAACCGAGCTGCCGAAGGGCGACACGGTCGCCATGCTCTGCGGCCCGCCGATCATGATGAAGCTGTCAGGAAGAGCGCTGGTTGAAAAGGGGATGCCCGAAGACAAAGTCTACGTGTCGGAGGAGCGCCTGATGTACTGCGCTACCGGCACCTGCTGTCACTGCATGATCGGCTCGACGTTCACGTGCAAAGACGGCCCCGTGTTCCGTTGGGACGAGCTAAAGGAGCACACGTCGTGAGTGAGAAACTGAAAGTCGGAGTCCTAGACATAACAGGCTGCAACGGCTGCGTGCTCTCCGTTGCCTTCAACGAGGACGAGGTGCTGGACATCTTCAACCTCGTCGACGTGCAGGCGTACCGGTTCGTCTCGGACCAGGCGACGGAAGAGATGCCGGAGTTTGACGTGGTGCTGATGGAGGGCATGGTCGCCTCGCCGCGTGATCTCGCTCTGCTGAAGAAGGTGCGCGAGCGGACGAATGTGCTGGTGTCGCTGGGCTGCTGCGCTCACACCGGCAACTTCCCGGCTTATCGCAAGTGGGCGGACCCGAAGGACTTGGCCCACTTGCACCACGACAAGACGGAGGACATCGCGGACGTCGGCCCGACGCCGCAGGACGCCCACGTGAAGGTGGACGCGGTGATCCCGGGCTGCCCGCCCAACCGGCGGGAGGTGCTGGAGGTCATCAAGGCACTCGTCCAGGGCAAGGGGTACCGGCCGTACACGCTCCCCGTGTGCGTGGAGTGCCGCCGCAACAACAACATGTGCCTGCTGGAGGCGAACAAGCCGTGCCTGGGGCCAATCACCACCGGCGGCTGCTTCGCGATCTGCGTCAACGCCGGCCTCGAGTGCTGGGGCTGCCGCGGGCAGACGGCTGATGCGAACTTGGACGCGTTTATGAAGATGCTCGATGGTAAGGGCTTCAAGCGCGACTTCATACTGGAGCGAATGCGCACGTTTGTCGGCTTGAAGATTCCGGCGCTAGAAGCGACAGCGGGGTAAGTGCAATGACGACTACGAGTCTTACGCTAGAAGAGATGACCAAGATCGAGGGCCATGCCGTCTTGAGTCTCAAGATTACCGACGGCAAGGTGGAGGACTGCCACATTCGTGGCATCGAGGGCAGCCGCTACTTCGAGGGGCTTCTCGTTCACCGCAACTACGATGAGGCGTCCTGGCTGTCGGCACGCATCTGCGGCATCTGTAGCTGCGGGCACACTATCGCCGCTATCGAGGCGATGGAGGACGCCCTCGGCGTGCAGTCGACGCAGCAGACGAATGACCTGCGCGTCCTCCTGACGCTGGGCGAGCGGATCCGCAGCCACGCGGCGCACCTCTACTTCCTGGCGCTGCCGGACTACCTGGGCAAGCCGAACGCGGTGGCCATCGCCGCCGACAAGCCGGACGCCGTGAAGGCGGCCGTCGCGATGATGAAGCTGGGCAACGACATGGTGCGGCGGATCGGCGGACGGGACATGATCCCGGAGGCGGCGACGGTCGGCGGCTGGCTACACTTCGCGTCGCAGGCGGAAATCGATAGCCTGCGGGCGCGTCTGGAGGAGCTACGGCCGGCCGCTGTCGCGACCGCCGAGCTGTTCAACAGCCTGGACTATCCGGAGCTCAGGCATCAGGCGGAGAACTTCTCGCTGCACAACGAGAAGGAGTACGTCTGCCTGAAGGGCACGATCAAGAGCGGCGACCACGAGTTCGCGCAGAAAGACTTCCATGAGTTTGTCCAGGAGTACCACGAGCGTGACCAGACGGCGAACTTCGTGGTACGAGAAGGTCACACCATCATGGTGGGCTCGCTGCCGCGCGTGGCGAATAACGTCAATCAGCTTTCGCCGGACGCAAAGAGGTTGGCCGGCAAGGTGATGCAGAACGTGGACAACCCGTTCTACAACAACCCGGCGCAGGCGGTCGAGCTGCTGGACGCGTTCGACCAGTCGATAGCGATGCTGGGGCGGCTGAAGGTGAAGCCGGAGAAGCTGGTAGACGTAAAGCCGCGCGAGGGCCACGGGATTGCCGCCATTGAGGTGCCGCGGGGGACGCTCTGGCACGAGTACGAGCTTGATTCCACCGGCCACATCAAGATGGCGAACATCATCACTCCCACGGCGCAGAACCTGCGCAGCATGGAGGACGCCATCAAGCTCTACCTGCCGAAGCTGCTTTTCATTCCGCGCGACGTCATTGTGGGAAGCATCGAGCAGTTGATACGTGCGTATGACCCGTGTCTGTCTTGCGCGGCGCACTTCCTGCGCGTCGACTGGCAGTAGCCGAGTTACCTCCTACCTTTGATCTGAGCGCTCGCCCAAGATATGGGCGGGCGCTTTGATTTGCGTGCGGATCCGAAGAAGTGGTAGGGATGTGGCCCTGCCCGGCGCTGAGGCCGGCGGGTTGTCTCAGGTGAGCGTGTCGCCGTTCCGCCGGCTGTGGACGCGCTCCGGCAGAGCGGTCAGGAGCTTGACGAGCTGCTCCTTCACTAGCTCGCGGTCGACGCCCATGGGGAGGGCGATAACGGGCACGGCGACGCCGTAGAGCCGCTGGACGAGCTTCAGGAAGAAGGCGGGGTCGAGGTCGTGCGCCGTGACGCGGGGCGGCGGCAGGAAGACGTCGGGGTCGGTTATCAGCGTCACCTCGGATACCCCTTGCGCGACGTCCATGAGGTAGAGGTCGCCCTCCAGGTACTCGATCATCTCTTCGGGAGCGGAGCTGGGCACGAAGGTGACGCCGGGCATCTCGAGCGTGCGCGCAAGCTCGACGGCGACGGCGTCATCGGGGAGGGCGGGGTTGCCGAAGCAAAGCACTATCATGCCGTCGCCATCATAAGCCGTCGCGGCTTTGCTGGGAAGAAGGCGGCGACGATTCAAGGGATGGCCTCCCGGGACGGTCTGGGCGCCAACGAGCGGGGA
>JBEKDP010000066.1:0-8642 GCA_050014295.1 Dehalococcoidia bacterium
ATTCGCCGTTGCCGTGAGTTCCTGCACCGCCGGCCTGCACCTGATGCTGATGGCAGCCGGCATCGGCGAGGGCGACGAGGTGATCACCACGCCCCTGACCTTCTGCGCCACCGTCAACGTCATCATCCACCAGCGGGCGAAGCCGGTGCTCGCCGACATCCGGCTCGACGACTACAACATCGATCCGGAGGAGGTGGAGCGGAAGATAACGCCGCGCACGAAGGCGATCATGGCCGTTCACTACGCGGGCCAGCCCTGTCGCATGGACCAGCTCTTCGACATCGCCCGCCGCCACAACCTGCTCTTGCTCGAGGACGCTGCCCATGCCTCCGGCGCGCAGTATCGCGGCAAGCCGGTCGGCTCGCTGGGGGACGCGACGGCGTTCAGCTTCTACGTCATCAAGAACATGACGACCGGCGAGGGCGGCATGGTGACCACGGACAATCCGGAGCTGGAGGACAAGGTGCGACTCCTACGCCTCCACGGCATGAGCCACGACGCGTGGAAGCGCTACGACGCAAAGGGCTCCTGGTACTATGAAGTGCTCGCGGCTGGCCTGAACTACAAGATGACCGACGTCCAGGCCGCACTAGGTCTCCACCAGCTCCGACGCCTCGACGGGTTCATCGAGCGGCGGGCGCAGATCGTCGCCGACTACAACCGGCGCCTCGGCCACCTTCCCGAGCTGACCCTCCCGACCGCACGGGAGGAGGTGCGCCATGCCTGGCACCTCTACCCGATCTGGCTGCACAACGAACATCTCAGCATCGGGCGCGACCAGCTCATCGAGGAGCTCAAGGAGCGCGGAATCGGGACGTCGGTGCACTTCATACCCATCCCGTATCACCCCTATTACCAGCAGACGCTCGGACTGAGACAGGGAGACTTCCCTAATACGGATAGGCTCTTCGCCGGGATTCTTTCGCTGCCCCTGTTCCCGCGCATGACCGACGCCGACGTGGCGCGGGTTGGTGACGCTGTGGAGGAGATCATTGTCACGCACCGTCGCTGAGGGCCCATATGCCCGTTCGGAAGTCTTCGATCGCATCGCCGCAGTCGCGGGACTGGCGGTGCTCGGCCCGATCATGGCCCTTCTGGCCGTGCTCATCAAGCTCGACTCGCCGGGGCCGGTCTTCTTCAGTCAGAAGCGCGTCGGCTTCAAGGAGAAGCCGTTCACGATGTACAAGTTCCGCACGATGACCGAGAACGCGCACCAGGAATGGCACCCGCCGCAGCGAGTAAACGACTTCTCGACGTTCGTGTTCCACTCCATCTGGCCGGACAAGCGCATCACCCGCCTGGGGCGCATCCTTCGCAACAGCAGCCTGGACGAGCTGCCGCAGCTCCTCAATGTGGCGAGGGGAGACATGCGGCTGGTCGGCCCCCGCCCGGACGAGCCGTATCTCGTCGAGCAGTACCGGCCGGAGTTCCACCGCCGGCATGACGTGAAGCCCGGTATCACCGGTCTGGCCCAGGTGAACGGTCGCTCTGATTTGACGTACTCTCAGATGATGGCGTACGATTTGCAGTACGTAGACCACCATCCCTTCCGGCGGGACCTAGACATTCTGGCCCGCACATTGTCCGTGGTTGCGCGGAAGGAAGGAGCCCGGTGAAACCTGGCCCGCGCTTCGAGCCCTCGAGGATGAAGGGGGCGGCGGCTAGATGAGGATGCTGACAGCGAGCCAGCCCAGACAGCTCATCCGCGCTCTCCCGTTTCTCGCCGTGGACTTTCTCATCGTGATGGGGAGCTACGCGGCGGGCCTTCTCCTCCGTTTCGACGCCCATGTCCCCAAAGAGTCCTGGAACTGGCTCTTCTGGGCCGTTCCCATCATCGCAGTCGCCTACCTTTTCTCGAACCTCGTTTTCGGCGTCTATCGCACCGCCTGGCAGTACGGCAGCATCGTGGACGCGTTCTACCTCGGCCTCTCCGTGAGCCTCGTGACGGTCGTGGTCTTCGGCGTCAATGCGATGCTGCACCACCGGCCGATCCCGCTCAGCGTGAACCTCATGAGCGGCGCATTCATCCTTCTGTTTATGGGAGTGTTCAAGCTGTCGCCGCGCCTCCTGTCCGGCTCGGGCACGCCTCTCCGCGGCTGGGGAGGCAGGCCGCCAAAACAGGTGATGATCGTCGGGGCAGGCAGCACCGGCCAGCTCCTGGCCAAGGAGCTGCTGCACAACCGCCAGTGGCAGTACCGTCCGCTCTGCTTCATCGACGACGATCCGAAGAAGAGGGGCGCCCGCATCCACGGCGTCCCGGTCCTGGGCAACCGCTACGATATCCCTTCGCTGGTGGAAGAGCACGACGTCGATCTGGTGGCGCTCGCCCTGCCGTCCGCTTCCGGCGCCAGCATCCACGAGCTGCTCTCTCTCTGCGAGTCGATCCACGTGCCCGTGCGCATCGTGCCAGGGCTGGACGCCATCGTCAGCGGCAAGGCGAAGCCCGGCGAGATGCGCGAGGTGACGATCGAGGACCTCATCGAGCGCGACCCCGTGGACATCGACAAGGAGGGCTGCCGGGCGCTGATCGCCGGCCGGTCCGTCCTGATCACGGGCGCCGCCGGCTCCATCGGCTCCGAACTGGCGCGCCGGCTGTTGGCCTTCGGTCCGGCCAGCCTCCACCTCTTCGATGCCAATGAGGGCGGTCTCCATGAACTCCGCGTCGAGCTGAGCCAGCGCTCGGAGGACTGCCAGATACGGCCCTGGATGGGAAGCATAGGCGATCGGGCGAAGGTCTTCCAGGCGTTCGAGGCGGCGCGGCCGCACGTCGTCTTCCATTCCGCCGCCTACAAGCACGTGCCGCTGTTGGAGGAGAACCCGGACCAGGGCTTCAGCGTGAACGTTATGGGCACGCTCAACATCCTTCAGGCCGCCAACCAGGTCGCTACCGAGAAGGTCATCTACCTTTCGAGCCACGCCGCCATGAACCCGTCGAGCGTGATGGGCGCGACGAAGCGCATCGGCGAGCTGATGGTGCGGTCGTTGGGGGAGAAGAACGCCGTCTTTGCCGCCGTCCGCCTCGCCAACGTCATCGACAGCCGCGGCGGCGTCGTCAGCACCTTCTGGCGGCAGATCCAGCGCGGCGGGCCCGTCTCCGTCACTCACCCGGACGTCGCGCGCTACTTCCTCACGGTACACGAGGTGGCGAGTCTGATAATCCAGGTCGCCGTTCTCGCCAAGCCGGGCAATATCTTCGTGCTCGACGTGGGGGAGGAGATCAAGATCGCCGACCTCGCGGAGCGGATGATCCGGGCAAAGGGCATGGAGCCCGGCCGCGAGGTGGAGATCGTCTTTACCGGCCTCAGGCCCGGCGAGAAGCTGCGCGACGATGTCCTGGGTGAGGGCGAGGAGCTAACCGCTACCTCGCATCCCAAGGTCTTCCTCGCCCGCGCCGGTTCGCCGTGCTCCCGTGACGAGTTGCTGCGACAGGTCGCCGAAACGGAGGTCGCGCTTCGCCTGGGAACGGAGGGCTTCGCCGCCAAGCTGCACCAACTGGCCCGCCTCGACCTGACGGCTGTAGACGAAGAGCGGCGCCCATCTCCCACCTCCACCCCCACGACAAGTCCTAACTAGGTTCCCGCCGTGAAGATCGTCTCGGTGGTGGGAGCGCGGCCCCAGTTCATCAAGGCGGCCGTCGTCAGCAGGCAGATCCGACAGCGCCACCTGGAGATACTCGTCCACACCGGCCAGCACTACGATCCCCAGCTCTCCGATGTCTTCTTCAGCGAGCTTGGTCTGCCGGCACCCGACCACCAGCTCGGCGTTGGTTCCGCTTCTCACGGCCGCCAGACGGCGCAGATGCTGGAGCGGCTGGAGCCTGTCCTGCTGGAAGAGCGACCCGATCGCGTGCTCGTCTACGGCGACACCAACTCCACCCTGGCGGGGGCGCTCGCCGCGGCCAAGCTGAACCTGCCGCTCGCGCACGTCGAGGCCGGCCTGCGCAGCTACGATCGCCGCATGCCGGAGGAGCTGAACCGCGTCCTCACCGACCACTGCGCCGACCTCCTCTTCTGTCCGAGCGCCGTCGCCGTCGACAATCTGGCGCGCGAGGGCATTACCGCCGGCGTGCACCTGGTGGGCGACGTTATGTACGACTCTCTGTTGAGGCAGGTCGGGGACGGACGCACTGACAGCAGCCTCCTCGCGCTTTGGAGCGTCTCGGCCGGAGAATACGTTCTCGCCACCGTCCACCGCGCCGCAAACACAGACGATCCCGCGCGTCTCGAATTCATCCTGCGCGCACTCGGCGGCCTGAGCCGGCCCGTCATCTTCCCGCTACACCCACGGACGCGTCAGGCGATGGCGGCAGCCGGCCTCTCGGCGGCGCCAAACGTGCGCCTCCTGGAGCCGCTGGGGTACCGCGAGATGCTCACACTGGAGAGGAACGCGCGCTGCATCCTCACCGATTCCGGGGGCGTCCAGAAGGAGGCCTTTTTCCTGGGCGTTCCCTGCGTTACTCTGAGGGAAGAGACGGAGTGGCCGGAGACCGTCGAGTGTGGCTGGAACGTGCTCGCCGGCGCAGACGTCGACCGGATTCTCGCGGCTGTCGACCGGCCGCCGCCGGCGGAGAAGCCGCCCGCCCTCTTCGGCGACGGCCATGCTGCGGAGAAGATAGTGAGGGTTCTGGAAGGATGATCCATCCCAAGGCCGAAGTCTCGCCCCAGGCCAAGGTGGGCCCCAAGACGAACGTCTGGAGCGGCGCCCAGATCCGCGAGGGCGCTGTCGTCGGCGACGAGTGCAACATCGGCAAAGACGTCTATATCGACAAGGACGTGGTGGTCGGGAACAAGGTGAAGATACAGAACCGCGCCTCTCTCTACCGCGGCGTCAGCGTGGAGGACGGTGCCTTCATCGGCCCGCACGTTGCCTTTATCAACGACCGCTACCCCCGCTCGATCACGCCTGAGGGTCGCGTGCGCACGGAGGATGACTGGGAGCCCGAACCAACCGTGGTGCGCTACGGCGCCTCCATCGGCGCCGGCTCCGTTATCATGCTCGGCGTCACAATCGGCCGCTGGGCGATGGTAGGGGCCGGTTCGCTCGTCACCCGCGGCGTGCCCGAGCAGGCGCTGGTCAAGGGCAGCCCCGCTCGCGTCACCGGCTACGTCTGCAAGTGCGGCCATCCTCTCCTGCCGCCCGAGGGGACAGGCGCCGGAGGCGAGTGGCGTTGCCCTGACTGCGGCGCTAGCTACCATCTGCCGCCGATAAGCGAATGAAAGTCATCCCCATATCGAGACCCCTCATCGGCGACGAGGAGAAGGCGGCGGTGCTCGCCGTCCTCGAATCGGGCCGGCTGGCGCAGGGGCCGCGCGTCCGCAGCCTGGAAGAGGCCTTTGCCGCGATGTGCGGCACGCGGGAGGCTGTCGCCGTGTCATCGGGTACTTCGGCGTTGATGATCGCACTCCTTGCCAGTGGCGTCGGGCCCGGCGACGAGGTGATCACCTCCCCCTTTACCTTCGCTGCCACCGCCAACGCCGTCCTGTTCACCGGCGCCGGCCCCGTCTTCGTCGATGTCAGCGACGTCGACTTCAACATCGACCCGACGCTGGTCGAGGCGGCGATAACGCCGCGGACGAAGGCGCTCCTTCCCGTCCACATCTTCGGCCACCCGTGCGACATGGCGGCGATTACGGCGATTGCCGAGAGTCACGGGCTCGCCGTCATCGAGGACGCCTGTCAGGCACACGGTGCCGCCGTGGGCGACCGGAAGGCGGGCAGCTTCGGTACCGGCTGCTTCTCGTTCTACGCGACGAAGAACATGACAACCGGCGAGGGCGGCATGATAACGACTGACGACCCCGATCTCGCGGAAAGGGCTCGTCGCGCCCGCGACCACGGCCAGACGGCGCGTTACCGCACGGAGAGCCTCGGCTACAATTTCCGGATGACGGAGATCGCTGCTGCCATGGGGCTCGTCCAGCTAGCCAAGCTTCACGAGTTCAACGAGAGCCGGCGCGCCAACGCCCGCTATCTGTCCGAGCGCCTGCGGCACGTGATCACGCCCACCGAGAGGCCGGGTTGCTATCACGTCTATCATCAGTACACCGTCCGCGTGCCATCAACGGGGAGCGACGGCTTAGCGGAGCGCGACCGGCTGGCCGCACATCTGGAGCGGGCCGGCATCCAGACCGCCGTCCACTATCCGACGCCCGTCCACCGCCAGCCGCTGTACCTGAGCCTCGGCTACCACGATGAACTGCCCGTCGCCGAGCGTCTCAGCCGCGAGGTGCTCTCTCTGCCGGTGCACCCGGCGCTCACGGCGGATGACCTGGCGAGGATCGTCAGCGCCGTCAACCAGGCGCCTGTGGCGGCGGGAGGCGCACTGTGAGCGCGCCGGACCGTTCTCTGGCCGCCGCCGTCATCGGGCTCGGCTCGATGGGCGTCAATCACGTTCGTGTCTACAACGAGATCGAAGGCGTGGAGCTTGTCGCCGTGGCCGACGTCGCGCTGGAGCGGCTGGAGATGGTGCGGCGAGGCGGCGGCCCGCGCGTCTACGAGGACTACGGACGGCTGCTGGCCGAAGAGCGGCTAGACGTCGTGTCGGTCTGCGTGCCGACGCGCTTGCACTTGGAGGTAGCTCTAGCTGTCATCGCGAAAGGCGTCGCGCTGCTCGTCGAGAAGCCGATCGCGGCGACCCTTGACGAGGGGCGCGAGATGGCGCGGGCTGCCCGTGAGGCCGGCGTCCCGCTGATGGTTGGCCACGTGGAGCGCTTCAACCCTGCGGTGCTCGAGGTGAAGCGCCGGCTGCAGGCGGGCGAGCTGGGTCGCGTCTTCCAGGTGTTCGCCCGACGCACGGGGCCCTTCCCCAAGCGCGTGCGCGACGTGGGCGTCGTCCATGACCTGGCGCCGCACGATATCGACATCATGCGGTTTCTCCTTGAATCCGAGGTGGAGCGCGTTTACGCCGAGACGGAGCAGCGGATAAGCACGGAGCACGAGGACATGCTCTCCGGCCTCCTCCGCTTCCGGAACGGCGCCGTCGGCGTCCTCGACGTCAACTGGCTGACGCCGATCAAGGTGCGTCAGCTCTCGGTTCTGGGAGAGAGGGGCCTGCTGCTCGTCGACTATCTGGGCGAGGAGGTCTGCTTCTACCGGAAGGCGCCACCCGAGACCGCCGGCGCGGACGCAGCGCCCGGGAGCGCGCCCCAGCCGCTGCGATTCGAGAGAGGGGAGCCGCTGCGGCTGGAGCTGGAGAGCTTCGTCACGGCCGTCAGGCGAGGCGAGGAGCCGCCGGTAAGCGCCGAAGAAGGCCTGGCGGCGCTGGAGGTCGCCTCGCTGCTTGTGGAGTCGGCGCGCGGCGGTCGCGTCATGAGCATCGGAGAGACGCCGTGAGCGACGAGACGTCCGTCTGTGTAGTGGGGCTGGGCAGAATCGGCCTTCCGTTGGCCGTCCAGTGCGCCTCGAAGGGGCTCTCCGTGACCGGCTGCGACATCGACGCGGAGATCGTCGAGACGGTGAACGAGGGACGCTGCCCGTACCCCGACGAGGAGGGCTTGGCGGAGGGCATCGCCGCCGCGCATGCCACCGGTCGCCTGAGGGCGAGCACCGACACCGCTGCGGCCGTCCGGTCCTGCCGGGTCGTGATCATCGTCGTGCCGGTGGGGCTCAGCGCCGACAATCACGCTGACTTCGCCGCGCTCGACGGCGCCGCCCAGGCGATGGCACGCGGCCTCCAGCCGGACACGCTTGTCATCCTAGAAACCACCGTACCCGCGGGCACTACGCGCCGCCGCCTGGGGCCGATGCTGGAGCCGTCCGGATTGCGCGTGGGGCTGGACCTGTTCCTTGCCTACAGCCCGGAGCGCGTCTTCGTCGGCCGCGTCCTGAGCGACCTACGGCGTTATCCCAAGGTCGTCGGCGGCGTCGATGAGGCGAGCACGCAGCGGGCGGCCGCTTTCTACGAGCGCGCCCTCGACGCTTCTGTGCTGCGCGTCGCCGATTGCGAGACCGCAGAGCTCGTCAAGCTGGCGGAGACCACCTACCGCGACGTAAACATCGCCCTCGCCAACGAGCTCGCGCAGGTCGCTGACCAGCACGGCGTCGACGTGACAGAGGTGATCGGCGCTGCTAACTCGCAGCCGTTCTCCCACATCCACCAGCCAGGCGTCGGTGTCGGCGGGCACTGCATCCCCGTATACCCACGCTTTCTGCTCGAGGGCGCCCCGACCGCCCGCTTGCCGAAGGCAGCCCGGGAGATCAACGACGGCATGGCCCGCTATGCGGTCGAGAAGCTGGCGACCGCGCTGGGGGGTCTCGAAGGCAAGACCGTCCTCATCCTCGGCCTCGGCTATCGGCCCGACGTGAAGGAGGCGGCCTACTCCAGCGCCTTCTTGCTGGAGCGGCAGCTATCCGCCGCGGGGGCGCGCGTCCTTGTGCACGATCCGCAGTTCACGACGGCGGAGATCGCCGCGCTGGGGCTGGAGGCGCCGTCCGGCTTCCCGCCGACGCACATCGACGCGCTGATCCTGCAAGCGCTTCACAAGGAGTACCGCGACCTGGACTTTGCGGTCTTCGCCGGCTGCATAGTGGTGCTCGACGGGCGTAACGTCCTATCGAAAGAGGCGGTCGAGTCTGCGGGAATGCAGTATCTGGGGATTGGACGGTAGGCGGACACGATCGGGAGCCGCGAAGGGCAGCCCGGC
>JBEKDP010000067.1:0-8604 GCA_050014295.1 Dehalococcoidia bacterium
AGCGGTCTTCTCCGTCGCGGGGCAGGCCAGCGGGCTCAAGGAGGGCCTCGTCGCCAGCCTGTCGCCGCCGGTTGTGAGCGTGACGGTGGCGGGCCCTCTGCCCACGCTGCAGACGCTTCCAGTCGAGAGCATCGGCGTCACGGTCGATCTGTCGAACCTCGGCCCGGGGGTCTATAACCTGGCGCCGGCAATGCAACTCCCCGCGGACGTGACGGCGGTGCGGAGCGATCCGGCTGAGATACAGGTCACGATAACAAGCCAATGACCAAACGAACCCTTCCCGAAGCGCCGGAGGGCGACGCGGAAATCACCTCCGGACGGCCGGTCGTGGCCCTGGTCGGCCGCCCCAACGTGGGGAAGTCGGCGCTGTTCAACCGCATGCTCGGCGGGCGCAAGGCGCTGGTGGAGGACGCGGCGGGAACGACGCGCGACCGCCTCTACGGCGACGTCGAGTGGAGCCGCCGGGAGTTCCGCATCGTCGACACCGGCGGGCTGCTCCTGGACGGCTCTCTGCCCTACAGCGACCTCGTCAGGGGCCAGGTCCGGGTGGCGGCAGCGGAAGCCACGGTCATCCTGTTTCTGGTCGACGCCAAGGAGGGGCTCACGGCCGCCGACCTCGACGTGGCCGACCTCCTGCGCCGGACGGCGAAGTCCGTCCTTCTGCTGGCAAACAAGGCGGAGAGCGAGTACCGGCAAGATGCGGCGGTGCAGTTCTACGAGCTTGGGCTCGGGGAGCCGATCCCCGTCAGCGCGCTGCACGGGCTCGGCGTGGCGGACGTTATGGATATGGTGGTCGAGATGCTCCCCACTACGACGGCGACCGAGCCGTCGGCCGCGCTGTCCGTCGCCATCGTGGGCCGGCCGAACGTCGGCAAGTCGATGCTGCTGAACGCCATCCTGGGGGAGGAGCGCGTGATCGTCAGTGACGCGCCGGGCACGACGAGGGACACGATAGACACGCCTTTCGACTACGAGGGGCAGAAGCTGCTGCTGCTGGATACGGCCGGAATGCGCCGTCGGGGACGAGTCGAGCGCGGCGTCGAGAAGCACGCGGTGCTGCGGGCGCAGCGGGCGGCGCAACGGGCGGACGTGGCGCTGGTGCTGTTCGACGTCAGCGAGGGGCTGATGGCGCAGGACGCGCATATCGCGGGGCTGATCGCGGAGTCGTACGTCGGGATGGTGCTGGTGGCGAACAAGTGGGACCTGATACCGGCGGAGGCGGCGGACCGAAAAGGGATCGAGCGGCGGGTGCGCCACCGGTTGCGGTTCGCGCCGTGGGCGCCACTGTGCTTTACGTCGGCGAAGGAGCGCACGGGCATCGATGAGGTGCTGGCGGAAGCGCTGAAGGCGGGCGCAGAGCGGCAGCGGCGGGTGGCCACGGCGGAGGTGAACGCCGTCGTGCACCGGGCGGTCGGCGAGCGCGGGCCGCCGGCGACCGGAGGCAAGAAGCTGAAGGTGCTCTACGTGACGCAGGTCCAGGCAGCGCCGCCGACGTTTGTCTTTTTCGTCAATGACGCCACGCTGCTCCACTTTTCCTACCAGCGCTATCTGGAAAACCAGTTGCGGCGGGCGTTCGGTTTCCCGGGCACTCCCCTGAAGCTGGTGTTCAAGAGTCGCGGAGAGCAGTAGCGATGGCCTGGCAGTTCATCGTCGCGGCGGTTGTCGGCTACCTGCTGGGGTCGATTCCCGGCGGCTACCTGATGGGCAGGCTGACGCGCGGCATCGACGTGCGCCAGTACGGCAGCGGCAAGACGGGGGCGACGAACGCCCTGCGCACGCTCAGCCTCTGGGCCGTCCTCCTGGTGCTGGTGATAGACATCGGCAAGGCGGCAGCGGCGGTGTCCGTTGCGCGCGCGATATCGAGCGACGCCTGGGCGCAGGCGATTGCCGGCACGACGGCGGTGGCGGGACACGTCTGGCCGGTCTACCTTCGCTTTCGGGGCGGCCGCGGCGTCTCCGCCGCCTACGGGTCGATGCTGGCGATGAACCCGCTGGCGAGCCTCGCCCTTCTGCCGGTGGCCGCCGTTATCATCGGGGCGACGCGCTACATGTCGCTGATGTCGGTCTCGATGGCGCCGATCGCGGCGGCGCTCTTCCTGGCGCTGGCGGCCGGCGGCGTGCTGCCCTATGCCTACGCTGCTTTCGCCATTGTGGTCGCGGCGCTGATAGTCGTGCTCCATCGCGACAACGTTCAGCGGCTGCTGGCGGGCAGGGAGCGGAAGATCGGGCAGCGGGAACGGGTCTCGCCGAAGAGCGGCGGCGCGGAAGGATAAATCGACCGGAATGAGGGCTTGCTAGAGGGCCTGGTGCGTCTGGGCGATGGCGAACACGTCTTGCCGGTTGACCTCCGCCTTCGTCTTCTCGCCGCGACAAACACGCAGGAGCAGCGACAGTATCTCCTCGCCGACGTCAGCCAGCGTCATCCCCGAGAGCACCCGGCCGGCGTCGATGTCGATATCGCCCGTCATCCGCCGATAGGTTTCCGAGTTCGAGGAGACTTTGATGACCGGCACGCCGGGAAAGCCCGCCGGACTGCCGCGTCCGGTGGTGAAGGCGATGACCTGGGCGCCGGCAGCGGCCATGCCGGTCATGCTCTCGGCGTCGTAGCCGGGGGTGTCCATCACGACGAGCCCCCGCTGGCTCGGGCGCTGGGCGTACGGCAGCAACTCGCGGATGGGCGTGCTCCCGGCTTTGGCGATGCAGCCCAGGCTCTTCTCGGCGATGGTGGACAGGCCGGAGTCCACGTTGCCGGGCGCTAGGGCGCGGTCAGCGAAGTCGCCGAGGATCTTTCGGGTCAACGCCTCCTGGCCGTCGATCAGATTCTTGAGCTGCGCGGCAATTTCGTCGTTCGCGGCGCGTCGCTGAAGAGGCCCGACGGCGCCGATCATCTCCGTCGTCTCGGAGAGGATGGCGGTGCCGCCCAGGGCTACGAGTCGGTCGACCGCTCTGCCGACGGCGGGATTGGCGGTCATGCCGGAGAAGGTGTCAGAGCCGCCGCACTCCAGTGCCAGCGTCAGGTCGGCGGCCGTGGCCGGCGAGCGCGGCATCCCAGCCAGCTCCGCCAGCATCTCGCGCGCCATCGCTTCCACCTGGTCGGTCGTCTTGCCGGACCCGCCCGACTCCTGGATGATGACGCCCTTCAGCGGCTTGCCGGTCTCGCCGATGACGGCGCTGAGCAGTCCCACCGAGACGGCCTCACAGCCAAGGCCGACGAGTATCGTACCGCCGATGTTCGGGTTGTTCACGAGGCCCGCCAGCGTCCTTAGCTGGAGCCCGATGTCGGGGCCGCCGCGGCCGCAGCCATGTGGATGCTCGACGGTGACCACTTCAGGCAAGCGGCGCCCGATCTCGCGCGCGACGGGGGCGGCGCAGACGACCGTCGCCAGCACCAGGCAGTGGTTGCGGACGCCGATGCGCCCGTCCGGCCGGCGCCAGCCGTCGAAGGTGAAGTCGCTGCTCATTTCCTGCCTCTCAGGTTGTGGGTGTGAACATAGTCGCCGGCAGCGATGTCGGAGGTGGCGACGCCTATCTCTTCGCCGTAGCGCACGATAGGGTCGCCGGCAGCTATCGCGGTCAGGGCGACCTTGTTGCCGCGGGGAATCGACTGTGTCGCCGTCAACTCGCTGCCGTCGTCGAGGCGCAGGCGGGCACCGGCTTCGACGTTGACGACCACTACCGCGACGTTGTCTTTGGCATCGATCCGCAGGGCTCTCACGCTCACGACTCCACTGTAATGCCGTGCGCGGAGCCGCGTCAACGCATGGCCGGCCGTCATTGACAAGCCGCTTCCCGCATGACAGACTGAACTCGAAGGGTTGGTTTTGGAGGCTGGGGAAGGATGTCTTTCCAGTCCTACGTCGAAGAGCTGAAGGACCCTGTGAGGCCGTTGATTGCATCGAAGCTGGCCGGCCTTTCCTCTCTCTCCCCCGATGATCTGGCGCTGTTCCTGGGCGCGTGGCAGGAAACGGCCGTCGGGCGCCGACGTCAGATTATGCTGCGTCTCGGGGAGCTGGCGGAGGACAACGTTGAGTTGAACTTCGACCAGGTGTTCCTCGCTGGGCTGAGGGACGAGGACGCGGAGGTGCGGCACCTCGCCGTGCAGGGACTTTGGGAGTACGAGGGTCGCGACCTGATCGGGCCGTTGATCGACGTGCTTCGGGGGGACCCGGAGCCGGGGGTCCGCGCGCAGGCGGCGCTTGCTCTGGGGAGGTTCGTCTTGCGGGCGGAGTTCCGGCATCTCAGCGAGGCCGACAGCAGGCGCATCGAGGAGGCGCTGCGCGGGGTGATCGGCAACCAGGAAGAGGCGCTGGAGGTGCGAGGGCGCGCCCTGGAGTCGGCGGGAGCGCTCAGCGCGGGCTGGGTGCGGAGCAGCATCGAGGACGCTTATCGCAGCCGGCACCATCGGCTCAGGTTGAGCGCGGTGCACGCGATGGGAAGCAACTGCGACCCGCGCTGGCTGCCATTGCTGACGCAGGAGCTGGGAAGCGACGACGCCGAGATGCGGTATGAGGCGGCTACCGCCTGCGGCTCGCTGTGCGATGAATCGGCGGTGCTCTATCTGAAGCCGCTGCTCGACGATGAGGACGCGGAGGTGCAGGAGGCGGCGATAGCAGCCATGGGAGAGATCGGCGGCGCGGACGCAAGACGGGCGCTGAAGGAACTGGAGCATCACCCGGAGGTGCGCGTGCGCGAGGCCGTCGCGGCTGCGCTCGAGGAGATGGAGTTCAACGAGGACCCGCTGGGGTTCCACCACCTCTAGGAGAAGGACCTTGGCAAAGCATACCGACTCCGAGCTGCGGACCGAAAGCGCTACGTCGGCGGGCGGCGTCGTCTATCGCCACGGCGAGGGAGGCCTGGAGGTCGTCGTCTGCGGACGCACCGGCGAGGGCATCTGGGGCCTGCCGAAAGGGACGCCTGAGGCCGGAGAGGACTTGACGGCGGTGGCCACGCGCGAGGTGAGGGAGGAGACCGGCCTGGAGGTCGCGATCCAGGAGAAGATCGGGAGCATCAGCTACTGGTTCGTGCGGAAGGAGGAAGGGGTGCGCTACCACAAGACGGTGCACCACTATCTCTTCGTGCCGACCGGGGGCAGCACCGCCGATCACGATCAGGAGTATGACCGGGTAGAGTGGGTTCCCGTGGAGGAGGCGTGCCGGCGGCTGTCTTATCCAAACGAGGTGGAGATCGTACGCAAGGCGTCGGAGATGGTCGGGCGACGTCCCGCCAATGGCGCGGCGGGGACGAACGGAGCGACCGGCGGAATCGAGGACGAGGTCGCCCGCGGCGAGACGGTGGTCCTGCGGAACAAGCGGATCGGGGATGCGGAGGCGGACTACGGCTGGCGCCAGGACCCGGAGCTGGCGACTTACGACGCCGCGAAGCCGATCAACACGCCATTCGAGGACTACCTGGCGCTGTATGAAGACGACTTGGATAATCCGAGCCCGTTCCGGCACTCTTTTGCGATGGAAGACAGGGAGGGGCACCACATCGGCAACGTCATGGTCTACAACATCGATAACCTGAAGTACGAGGCCGAGGTGGGCATTACGATCGGCGACCGCGGCTATTGGGGGCACGGCTACGGGACGGACGCTCTGAGGGCGTTCGTGCGGCACCTGTTCGCCAACACCACTCTCACACGGCTCTACTTGAAGACGCTGGACTGGAACACGCGGGCGCAGCGCTGCTTCGAGAAGGCAGGCTTCGTCCGCACGGGCGTCTCGCGGCGCAGCAACGGGACGTTCGTGCTCATGGAGGTGCGCAAGGACGGCGTCGACCGGAGGGACGGCGCGAGAAGCTAACGCAAGAGGGCGATACGGGGAAGGGGCCGGCGCATTACCGGCCCTTTTTGTGTCTATCGTTGAATTCCGCCCGCAAGTGAAAGGGGTGTTTCCAGTACCCTGCTAGGCCTCGGCAGCAGGGGCTGACGCGCGACCGGGTATTTCCAGCTCCGGCGGTGGCGGTGCCGGATTGGTGATCCCCTGCATCAGGGTGGCGGGCAGGACGGCGGCCAGCTCGTCGACGGTCCAGAGGCCGTTCTTGGTGATGATGCGCCCCATGTCTTCTTCGGCGGCGAGGGAGATGCTACCGCCGGAAACGTAGAAGACCTTGCCGTTGACGTTCCAGGCGTCCTCGCTGGCCAGGTAGGCGACCATCGGCGCTATTTGCGCCGCCGCGCCGAGGTGCGGCTTCTTTCCAGCCTGGCGCGCCGAGTCGACGATGCCCGCCGTCAGGCGCGTTTCGGCGATCGGGGCGACGGCGTTGCAGGTGATGCCGTTGCGCCCCAGCTCGCGGGAAAGGACGCGCGTGAAGCCGACGACGCCCGCCTTCGCGGCGGCGAAGTTCGCCTGGCCGTAGGCGCCGAGGAGCCCGGAACCGGAGCTGAAGTTGATGATGCGGCCGTATCGCTGGTGGCGCATCTGGATGGCGGCCGGCTTGGTGGTGCAGTAGTGACCCTTGAGGTGCACGGCGATAACGGTGTCCCACTCCTCTTCGGTCATGTTCAGGATCATGCGGTCGCGGAGGATGCCCGCCACGTTCACCAGGATGTCGAGGCGGCCAAAGTGATCGACTGCGGTCTTGACGAGGCTCTCGCCGCCCGCGACGGTGGCCACGGTGTCGAAATTGGGGACGGCGTTACCCCCCTGGGCGACGATCTCCTGGGCGACGTCGGCCGCGGGGCCCGCGTCGGGCGTGCTGCCGTCGACGGCGACACCGTAGTCGTTCACGACGACGGAAGCGCCTTTAGCGGCGAGGGCCAGCGCTATCGCCCGACCGATGCCTCTGCCGGCGCCGGTGACGGCCGCCACGCGACCCGCCAGTCTATCTCCCACGCCATCCTCTCATTCTGCGGTCGATTCCGCCTGGGAAGCCGTCTCCCCCGTCGCAGGAACGGGTGACCGGGCGGCAGGCGGCTTCAGGTGCTCTGCCGGCGGCCCCGGGTTGGGAAGGAACTGGGTGAGCTGCTGGGGGACGGCCTCGACCAGCTCGTCGACGGTCCAGCCGTCGGGGTTGAATATCGTGCGCATGGGCAGCGGCGGCTGCGCCAGGCAGACGCTGCCGCCGAAGACGTAGAATATCTGGCCGTTGACGTTCCAGGCCCGATCGCTGGAGAGATAGGCGATCATGGGCGCGATGTACTCCGCGTCGGGGATTATCATTCCCATCTTCGCCGCCATCTCCGCCATGCCGACGGTCAGGCGCGTGGCGGCCATCGGCGCGATGGCGTTGCAGGTGATGCCGAAGCGACCGAGGTCGCGGGCGACGACGCGGGTGAAGCCGGCGATGGCGGACTTGGCGGCGCCGTAGTTGGCCTGGGCGGCGTTGCCCATGAGCCCGGAGGAGGACGAGGTGTTGATTATGCGGCCGCAGCGCTGGCGGCGCATTAGGGTCGCCGCCGCCTTGGTGCAGGCGAAGGTGCCTTTGAGGTGGACGGCGATGACCGCGTCCCAGTCTTCCTCGCTCATCTTGATGAACATGCGGTCGCGGAGGATGCCGGCGTTGTTGACGAGGATATCGAGGCGGCCCCAGGCGTCGATGGCGGTGTTGATGATGCGCTCGCCGCCCTCCATGCTAGCCACGGAGTCGTGGTTGGGGATCGCCTCGCCGCCCTGGGCGATGATCTCTTGCGCCACGAGGTCGGCGGGGGCCTGGTCCTGGCCGGTGCCATCGGGGCTGACGCCGGGGTCGTTGACGACGACGCGGGCGCCTTCCTGCGCGAACAGGAGCGCGACGCAGCGTCCAATGCCGCGGCCGGCGCCGGTCACGACCGCCGTCTTGCCTTTTAGGGCATCGGCCACGGTATCGCCCCCCGCAGTGGTATGTCTCGCGGAGCCAGTTTACCGCCTAGCCGCGAGAGGGCAGAATCACAATCGCCTTGCCGGGCGTGGTCTTTTCACCGCTCGGGATCTCGGTCCAGATGTCGAGCTCGACCAGGTTCTTGCCGTCCTCCTGGGTCTTGTTGGTGATGACGCCGCGGCAGGTGATGTCCTGGCCCGGAACGTCCATTCCGCGGTACTGGCAGTTGTACTTCTTGATCTGGCCCTTGTCGCCGACCCAGTCGTGCAGCATCTGGCCGAGGAAGGCGTTCTTGAGGGCGCCGTGGACGATGACGCCGGGAAGGCCGTTGCCGGCGGCGAAGTCCTTATCGTAGTGGATCTGGTACATGTCGCCGGAGCCGGCGGCCCACATCACGAGCTGCTGCGTCGTGCAGTTCTTCACCAGCTTTGGTATCTCGTCGCCGACGTTGACGTCTTCGAAGTAGACTTGGTCAGCCATCTGTCGCCTCCCTAGTACATGATGCCGGTGCCGCGCTCGGTGGCGACCAGCTTTCCTTGAGCGTTGTAGAAGTTGGATTCGGTCGTGAGGATGAGCATCTTGCCGAGGGCGCCTGTCCTCTCGCGGAGATCAGCGATCTTGCCGACGCTCTTCAGCGTGTCGCCGGCGCAGATGTCCTCGCCGTAGTACTCGAACTCGGTGCCGCCGTTTAGGATGCGCACGAGCTTCAGGTCGGGAATGGCGGGAGGGCGCTTGACCGAGTTGCCGATGATGTTCGTCGGGCTCTGGGGGGTGTGGATGGCGTGGCCCAGGAAGCCGGGCGGG
>JBEKDP010000068.1:0-8565 GCA_050014295.1 Dehalococcoidia bacterium
ACCAGCAAGCGGCCCAAGCAGGAGAAGGTCTGGCGCGGCCAGGTCGTCGACCTCTCGCAGCCCGGCCTCGCGAGCCGGATCCAGGGCTGGCTGCGCAAACGCCGCGGCAGCCGCCGCTAGCCTCTTCTCATCATCCACCCCGCCAACCTCGGGCGAGCCGCAATCGCCTCTGCTGGCATCTCCTTCACCGTGTGACGGGAGAGTGCAGAGGGCCTCCTCTGGCGGGGGTTTCAGGGGGTGTCCCCCTGATTCCCAAACAAGCCCCTAGGGCGGGTGGGCGGGAAGAAGAGCGCCAATGTTCCCAACAGCGGAAGCGAGCGCTGACCGCCGCGCGCCGTGCCGCCCGCGATCAGCAGTGCTATAATTGAAGCGCAAAATGCTCACACACCCTACCACTAACCGCGACGCCCTCCTCTTCGAGCCGCTCCCCGGCGGCAAGATACGCTGCGACGTCTGCCAATGGCGCTGTACCATCCCCAACGGCGCCTTCGGCGTCTGCCGCATGCGACGCGCCGTCGACGGCCGCATCGTCCTTTACAACTATCCCGGCGTCGCCTCCGTGAACAACGACCCCGTTGAGAAGAAGCCGCTGTTCCACTTCTACCCCGGCTCTGCCTGCCTCTCCCTCGGCTCCTGGGGCTGCAACTTCCATTGCCGCCACTGCCAGAACTGGGAGATATCGTTTGCCACCCCCGAGGACGCCCAGCGCCTCTCCCACGACGTCTCGCCCGCCGACGCCGTTGCCCTCGCCCGACGCCTGGGCAGCCAGGGCCTCGCCTTCACCTACAACGAGCCTTCCATCTGGCTCGAGTACGCCCTCGATTGCGCCAAGCTGGCCAAGGAGGCGGGTCTGTACACTGTCTTCGTGACGAACGGCTTCTCCACGCCCGAGGCCATCGACCTCATCGGCCCCTACCTCGACGCCTTCCGCGTCGACGTCAAAGGCTTCAGCGACGACCTCTACCGCGACCTCGCCCGCGTCTTCCCCTGGCGCCGGCTCCTCGAGTCGACGAAGTACGCCAAGGAGCGCTGGGACATGCACGTCGAGGTCGTCACCAACATCATCCCGACGCTGAACGACGACGATGCCCAACTCACCGCCATCGCCCGCTGGATTCGCGACGAGCTCGGCGCCGCGACCCCCTGGCACGTCACCGCCTTCCACCCTCACCACGACCTCGCCCACCTGCCGTCGACGCCGCTGGAGACGCTGGAGAAGGCCATCGCCATCGGCCGCAGCGAGGGCCTTCTGTTCGTCTATCCCGGCAACGTCTTCGGCCACCCCGACGAGAACACGCGCTGCCCCAACTGCCAGACAGTTGTCATCAGCCGCGCCGGCTACCGTACCGAGAAGAAAGCGCTCACCGCCGACGGCCGTTGCGCTGCCTGTGGCGCCGATCTTAACATACGTACCGCCGCCTACCAGCGTCGGCTGCCGGTATCGGCCGGACACTGAGCGCGCGAGGACCTGCCATGAGCGGAATCGTCTACGCCTGCATCGCGCCCCATCCGCCGGTGCTCGTCCACGAGGTCGGTCGCGGCCGCGAGCTGGAGACGAGCCGGACCATCGCCGCCCTCGATATCGTCGCCCATGATCTCGCCGAACACCACCCCGATACCGTGGTCCTCTTCAGCCCGCATGGGCCCATTACCGCCGGCCGCATCGGTATCCTGACCGCCCCCGCTGTTCGCGGCGACCTGGCCCGCTGGAACGCCCGCGACGTCCGCTTCGAGTTCGAGAACGACCTCGACCTCGTCGCCCTCATTCGGGAAGAGGCCGCCCGCGCCGGCCTTCCCCTCACGGCGATCGAGCGCTGGGACGACGGCCTCACCCCCGGCCTCGACTGGGGTTGCACCGTCCCCCTCTACTACCTCCGCTCTGGACTCGCCGGCGCCGCGCTCGTGCCTCTGACCCCCTCGAACCTCTCGCCGCAAGGCCACTACCTCTTCGGCGAAGCGCTCGGCCGCGCCCTCCGCCGTCTCGACAAGCGTACCGCCATCATCTGCAGCGCCGATCTCTCCCATTGCCTGCTGCCCGGCGCCCCCAGCGCCTATGACCCGGCTGGCCGTGAGTTTGACGAGGCGTTCCAGGGGGTCATCGCCCGCTGGGACGTCGATTGGGTCCTGAACATCGATTCCGACTTCCGCTACCACGCCGCCGAGGACGCCATCCCTCAGGCCGCCATGCTCATGGGCGCCCTCAGCGCCTGCCGCGTGCGTCCGCGCGTCCTCTCCTACGAAGGGCCCTTCGGCGTCGGCTACATGGTCGCCGCCATCGATGTCGTCGATGCTGCCTCCGACGAAGCCGAGGCCGCCGCCGAGCCGGCGACCGCCCGCGCCGAGGCGCCTGCGCCGAGTCACCCCCTCGTCCAGCTAGCCAAGCAGACCGTCGAGCGCTACGTTCGCGCCGGCAGCATCCCCTGGCCACCGGAGCTATCGCTATCGTCCGACCTGGCGACCGACCTCCAGCGCCCGGCAGCCGTCTTCGTTTCCATCAAGAAGCGAGGCGAACTCCGCGGCTGCATCGGCACCGTCGAGCCGGCGCAGAAGAACGTGTGCACGGAGATCGTGCGCAACGCCGTCTCAGCGTGTAGCCAGGACCCCCGCTTCTCGCCGGTTTGCGAAGAGGAGCTCGCCTGCCTCACCTACAGCGTTGACGTCCTGACCACGCCGGAGCTCATCGCCGGCCCGCGCGACCTCGACCCCAAGCGTTACGGCGTCATCGTTCGGAGTGGCCTTCGCCGCGGCCTCCTCCTGCCCGATCTCGAGGGCGTCGACAGCGTCGACGAGCAGGTGCGCATCGCCAAGATGAAGGCCGGCATCCTCCCCGACGAGCCCGTCGACCTCTACCGCTTCGAAGTCGAGCGCTACACCTAGTCAAGCCGACAAACACCCCCACTTATCGCGCCAATCCCGCTTGCCATCATAGCTTCGCTTATGTTACAATCCGGAGCATGGACAGACCTACCGTTCCCAATACGTTATCCGTGGCACCTACATTCCTAGACCATCTTTCTATAGCTATCCTGTCTATTGGACTATCCAGAGGCAATCGCCAGACTGTTAGCTTGCCACGTAGCTACTGCGCCCCATGCAACGCCGGATGTGGCGCCCTGCAAAGATGCACTATAGACGTCTCGGCTATTCCAAAGAACTAGGAACTCCATATGACCTTCATCTCAAATGTGGAATCCCGGCAGTTCTGCTAGAGGCTACTTGACATGATACTACAAGCTATGTTATAATTAGCATATGGAGAAAGACCAGTTAGATTGAGGAGGTCACTGATGACCGCTTTTGATGACCTGTTGATCAGCGGCAAGGAAATCGACCAGGAGTTGGTGGCGGGGGTACTGAAGTCGCTGCTGAGAATCGACAGAGACACATGCGCGATACGGCCCCAAGCAGCATGGGGGCAGGTTTCTAACGACGCTCGAATCCTAGCCTATCTTCTGGCTCGTAAGGCCATGATAGCCCTGAACTTGCCATTGGCGAGGGAGGCGGCAGCGCCTCTAGAAGTCACCGCAGCAACCGGGATTCCGTCCGGTTCGGTAAATCCTTCTCTCAAAGGACTCTTCGAGAGGAGGCCTCAGCTCGTTGACAAGGATAGCGCGTCGCGATACCTGGTACCGAGTTGGGCGGTAGACAACGCCTGCGACTTCATCAAGTCGCGAATCAAGCCGTAGGGGGTTAGCAGACCATGGAAGACGAACAAATACAAGCAGCAATCCAGCGAGCTCAACGCCTAGCGCAAGAGGCGGAGCAACCCTTTAGAGCCATCGCCTTTGAAGCCGTTCTCACTCGCCTCCTTGGACAGGTGGACGCGGTATCCAAGGCAACCGCAATAGCGAGCGGCCTGCAACCGGGGGAACGCGTTGATGTGCTCACGAACCTCAACGAGTTTCTCGCGCTGATGAAACCTGAGAGCCACTTCGATCGCGTAGCGGGAATTGCCTACCACCAGCTGCACTCAGGAGACGATGTGTCCATTACTGTCGCGGATGTACTCAACGGGTATGCGCAGGCGCGAGTGAGTAGACCTAAGAACATTCACGACGTCATCAGGAAGTCCGTGCAGAAAGGCCTGCTTACAGATAGTGCATCCAAAAAGAATGGCGAGCGGGCCTGGGTCATCACGCCCACTGGCGAGGCACACGTAGATAGCAGGTTGCGGCCGCAGGAATGACAGCATCGCCTAGGAGAGCGAACGCAATGGGAACTGCTCGAGAGCAAGTCCGTTCCCTACTGGCCGCAAGCGTCCCCGAGAAGCTGCTCGATGAACTGCTGGAGCATTACCAAGCATCGAAGGCCGCATTTATGGCACGCGACTGGGAAAAGTGCCTGCTACGAGGCGGGAAATTGGCCGAAGCCGTGATGAAGATCATACATTTCCTGAGGACCGGCGACGTTGTTTCTTCCATCAAGCTTGAAGCTGAGATCCAAGAGGCCGAGAAGAGCAGTCTCCCGGAGGAGGTCCGCCTTCTAATTCCTCGCCATGTTAGACCCCTGTACGACCACCGCTCCAAACGCGGCGGCGGTCACGGGTCGTTCGATCCCAACCCGCTCGATGCGACCATGGTAGTGGCTTTGGGCGACTGGCTGGTCGGGGAGCTTATCCGTCTGTACGGCAAAACCAGCCCCGAAGCGGCTTTGCGGCTCGTTGGCAGCCTTACCGCCCGCCTCGTCCCCTTAGTGGAAGAGATAGACGGGGACCTTCTCGTTCACAAAAGGGACGCCTCGTGCCGGCAGGAGTTGCAGCTCATGTTGTATGTGCGGCACCCGGAGCGGACTCCCCGAGCACAGCTATATGGTTGGTTGAAGAACCACAAGCGCAACAATATAGACGTCACACTTACCCGGATGGCAAGGGCGAATGAAATCCACACAAACGCCGACGGAATTGTCTTGACCGCGGCGGGTATCCAAAATACCGATACGCTCGTGTCGCAGAGTCTGCCTTAAATCCGCCCTTTCGGATTGGCCCCACGCCAGCGCCGGCCGGCCTCCGCACCGCCGAAGTCTGCTACAATATCCCCCGATGAACGACAAAACCCTCACCACTCTCGAGTTCGACAAGGTCCTCGCCCGGCTCGCCCGCCACACCTCCTTCTCCGCCGGCCGCGAACTCGCCCTCGCCCTGCGCCCCTCCACCGACTACGATTCCGTCGTCCGCAACCAGCGCCTTACCGCTGAAGCCCGACGCCTGCGCGAGACCAAGCCCCGCACCGGCCTCGGCGGCGTCCACGACGTGCGCGCCCTCGCCAACAAGGCCAACCTCGGCGGCGTCCTCGAGCCCTCCGATCTCCTCGACGTCGCCTCCACCCTGACCGCCGGCCGCGACCTCAAGACCACCATCACTCGCCTCGCCGATCCGCTGCCGCTGCTCGCGGAGATCGCCGGCCGCATCAGCGCGCTCGACGACGTGATCGCCGACGTCAACCGCTGCATCAACACCCGCGCCGAGGTCGTCGACGCCGCCAGCCCTGCGCTCGCCGTCATCCGCCGCGACCTCCACACCGTCCACGACCGCCTCTACGCCAAGCTCCAGGAGCTGATCGCCTCGCCCGGCACCCGCCAGGCGATCCAGGAGCCCGTCATCACCCAGCGCGACGGCCGCTACGTCATTCCCGTCAAGGTGGAGTCGCGCGGCCAGGTCCAGGGCATCGTCCACGACGTCTCCGCCAGCGGCGCCACCGTCTTCGTCGAGCCCCTCGCCGTCGTCGAGCTCGGCAACACCTGGCGCGAGACGCAGGCCGAAGAGCAACGCGAGGTCGAGCGCATCCTCCGCCGCCTCAGCTCCCTCGCCGGACGCTTCGCCCACGCTATCGCCGTCAACATCGACTCCCTCGCCGAGATCGACCTCGCCCTCGCCAAGGCCCGCCTCGCCGACGACCTCGACGCCTTCGAGCTCCCCTACGACGGCGAGCCCCAGCCCTGGCTCGTGCCCGCGCCCGACGCCCTTCATCTCGTGAACGCCCGTCACCCGCTGCTCACCCGCGATATCGTCCCCATCAGCCTTTCCGTTGGCGGCGGCTACTCCGTCCTGCTCATTACCGGACCCAACACCGGCGGCAAGACGGTCGCCCTCAAGACCGTCGGCCTGTTAATCGCCATGGCCCAGGCCGGGCTCCCCGTGCCCGCCGACGCCGGCAGCCGTCTGCCCGTCTTCGCCTCCGTCCACGCCGACATCGGCGACGAGCAGAGCATCGAGCAGTCGCTTTCCACCTTCTCCAGCCACATGACGAACACCATCGGCATCCTCCAGTCCGCCGGCCCGAACAGCCTCGTCCTCCTCGACGAGCTCGGCGCCGGCACCGACCCCGACGAAGGCTCCGCGCTCGCCCGCGCCCTCATCGAGCGCCTGCTGGAGATCGGCTGCCTGACCGTCGCCACGACCCACCACGGCGAGCTGAAGATCTTCGCCCACACGACGACCGGCATCATGAACGCCTCCGTCGAGTTCGACTTGGAGACGCTTGCCCCCACCTATCGCATCTCGATCGGCCTGCCCGGCGCTAGCAACGCCATCGCCATCGCCGAGCGTCTCGGCCTGCCCGCCGGCATCGTCGCCGCCGCTCGTGGCTCCATCGAGCCCGACCGCGCCAAAGCCGAGAGCCTGCTCGCCGAGATCCAGCGCGAGCGCTCCGCTGCCGAGGACGCCCGTCGCGGCGAGCTCATCGCCCGCAAAGAGTCGGAGGAGATACGCCTGCGCCTCGAAGAGAAGCTCGACGCCATCGAAGAGGAGCGCGAGCAGATCCTGGCCAACGCCCGCGCCGAGGCCGAGGAGGAGCTATCGCGCATCCGCCAGCTCCTCGCCCACGCCGGCCGCCGCATCGAGCGCCAGAAGCCGGAGGCCGCCGCCGAGAAAGTCGCCGCCGCCGAGGCTGTCGCCGAGACCCTCAAGCCGCCGCCGCCTTCACCCAGACGTCGCCGTCGCAAACACGGCGATCTCATCCCGCCGGAGGAGATCGAGGCCGGCGACCTCGTTTGGGTGCGCGGCCTTGGTCGCTTCGGCGAGGCGCTCTCCCCGCCCGACGACAAGGGCGAGGTGGAAGTACGTCTCGGCTCCCTGCACAGCAAAGTGCCCTTGAAGAAAGTGGAGAAAGTGCAGCGGGTCAAGCTGCGCGGTCCCGCCATCGGTGGCACCGCCGTCGTCCCGCCGCCGCCGTCCGTGCCCATGGAGATCGAAGTGCGCGGCCGCCTCGTCGACGAGGTCCTGCCCGACGTCGACAAGTACCTCGACGACGCCTTCCGCGCTGGCCTGCCCTGGGTGCGCATCGTGCACGGCAAGGGGACTGGCGCCCTGGCGAGAGCCGTGAGGCAGATGCTATCGACGCATCCGCTGGTGAAGGACTACGAAGTCGCCCCGCGGGAAGAGGGCGGCGAAGGCGTCACCATCGCCCACCTCGCGAGCTAAACGCTAAACGCCTCGGCAACACGGAAGTGCAGAGGGCCCCCTCTGCCGGGGGTTTCAGGGGGTGTCCCCCTAGTTCCCCGCTGTCACATCTCCCTTACAGATCGGCCGCCCACTCTGCTATCATGACCCCATGACATCGACCCGATCCCGCGAGCCCGGCCGCAGCCGCCCGCCACATCAATCATACGTAAGTACACTTAGCCCCAAAACTGAGATTCGGAAAACACCCGAAAAAATAATTCGCTTGAATTCAACTGGTCAATCAAACGCCAAGGCGGGGCGGCCTGTAGGGGCGCATCGCGATGCGCCCGGTGCGGGAGGGCCGTCATGAGCCCCCGCAAGCCCAAGGGCCGCCCCGACATGTTCGACGAGAGCGCCCGTGCCCGCGCCGAGCGCGACGCGCCTCTCGCCGCCCGTCTGCGGCCGCGCACCTTCGAGGAGTTCGTCGGCCAAGAGCACCTTGTCGGCGAGGGCCGCATCCTCCGCCGCGTCATCGAGGCCGACCAGGTCCCGTCCATCATCTTCTGGGGGCCGCCCGGCAGCGGCAAGACCACCCTCGCCCGCATCATCGCCAGCCAGACGCGCTCCCACTTCGAGCCCATCTCCGCCGTCACCGCCGGCGTCGCCGACCTCCGCCGCATCGTCGAAGAGGCCCGCGAGCGGCGCGCCCTGTACGACCAGCGCACCATCCTCTTCATCGATGAGATCCACCGCTTTAACAAGGCTCAACAGGACGTGGTCCTTCCCCACGTCGAAGATGGCACCGTCACCCTAATCGGCGCCACCACGGAGAACCCCTCGTTCGAAGTGATCGGGCCGCTGCTCTCCCGCTGCCGCGTCTACACCCTTAACCTGCTAACGCCGCCGCAGATCGAGTCTATTATCAGGCATGCCCTCACCGACGAAGAGCGTGGCCTCGGTCGCGAGAAGCTCACGGTCGACGACGAGGCGATCGAGGCGCTGGCGGCAAGCTGTGGCGGCGACGCCCGCATCGCCCTCAACGCCGTCGAACTGGCCGCCTCCGCTGCCAAAGCCGATGAGGGTGGCGCCAGGCGCATCACGCGGGAGGCCATCGAGGAGACGCTCCAGCACCGCACCTACCTCTACGACCGCGCCGGCGAAGGCCATTACGACACGATATCCGCCTT
>JBEKDP010000069.1:0-8503 GCA_050014295.1 Dehalococcoidia bacterium
GATGAGCCGAACTTCTCCGTTTTCCTCCTTGCCTGCCATGAAACGGAGGCGGGTGAGCCGCAGGCTCTTAACGTCCCAACCGCCGACGCTGACGACACCCCCGGCCCGATGGCCCAGGCGCCCGCCCCGGCGCCGGCAGAGCCGCTGGCCGAGGAGCCTGTGGGGCTCGGCGAGGAGCCCGATCCTCCGCAGTCCGTGTTGCGCGTTGCCGACGAGGAGGCGGAGGCGAGCTTCCGTCTCCTCGAACCGCTGGAGCTGGCACCCGTCACGGTCTCTTCAGATGAGAGCGGGCGCCAAACGGTGCGCCTCAGGGGCTCGCAACCGGGTCTTCGCCGCCCCGCCCCGTTCGCCCCGTCGGCCGGTCGCCTCGCGCGCCGCATCCCCTCCTGGCTTCCGGCCGCGGTCTTGCTCCTGGGCGCCCTGGTCCTGCTCGGCTGGTGCGTCCTTCCCGGGTCTCTGCGGGGAAACCGCGAGGAGCAGTTCACCTCGCTTCTGACTGGTGCCAGGGACTCCCAAGCAGCCGCCGTTCAATCGACCAACTCCACCGACAAGCGCGCTTCGCTGGAGAAGGCAAACGGCCAGTTGGCGGAGGCGGCCGGCATCCACCCCGACAACACCGACGTGCAGGCGCTGAAGTCAGATGTCACGGCAGCCTTAGCGGAGTTGAACGCTGTCCATGAGCTCGCCGACCTGCACCTTGTCGCCGACCTGCGCACGCAGCTGACCGGCGACCTTTCTCTCCAACAACTGGTGGTCGGCGGCGGCAGCGCCTATCTTCTCGATAGCAAAGGCGCGCGGGTGGTGGCGTTGCCCCTTTCGTCCTCTGGAGGGGAGGCGAAGGAGCTCGTCCACGAGGGCGATATCGTGGGAATGGTCAAGGCAGGGAAGCCAGTCCAAATGACGTGGGCGCCCGATGCCGATGGCGGCAGCCTGCTGATCCTGGATAGCGAACGTCACCTCTTCTCCGTCCGCCCGTCGCAGGAGCTGCGTCTCCTTACGCTGCCCGACGCGGCGGGCTGGCGCTCCCTGGACGGCGCGGCCTCCTACGGCGGCAGCCTATATGTCCTCGATGCCCGGGCGGGCCAAGTCTGGCGCTACTTGTCCGCGGGCGGCGCTTTCCAGGCCGAACACGAGGGCGTTCTTTCCGGGGGCGATCTCTCCGGCGCCGTCGGCCTCGCTGTTAACGGCGACATCTACGTCCTCAGCGGTAGCGGCCGCATCCTCCGCTTCTCTGGCGGGCAGGAGACGGCGTTTGACATGGACGGCATCGATCAGCCGCTCGCCTCTCCTGCGTCGCTGATTGCCCTCGGGGCGGGCGAGATACTGGTTGCCGACCGCGGCAACAAGCGGATCGTCGCTTTCAGCCCGGAGGGCCGCTTCCAGGCGCAGTATGTGAGCAACCAGTTCTCCAATCCTCAGGCGGTCGCCGTTGACGAGGTTAGCGCTCGGCTTTACGTGCTCGACGGCGACTCCCTTTACGTCGCCGGCCTGCCTACCGAGCTAGGGACTGCGCCGAACACCGAGAGTGACCAGCCCAGCGCGGGCGGGACCACGCCCGCCGGTGAGGAGGCAGCCCCCTGAGCAGGCCTCCCTCATGAAGATCCTGGGAATCGAAACATCCTGCGATGAATCGGCGGCGGCCGTTGTCGAGGACGGTCGCTTTGCGCTGTCCAACGTCATCGCCTCGCAGGCTGGCGTTCACGCCCGCTATGGCGGCGTCGTGCCGGAGGTCGCGTCGCGAAAGCACCTGGAGAGCCTGCTGTCGGTTATCGAAGCTGCCCTGGGCGACGCCCATTGCACCTGGGAGGACCTGGCGGCGGTCGCTTTCACCGCCGGCCCCGGCCTGTCCGGCTCGCTGCTCGTCGGGGTGAACACCGCCAAGGCGGTCGCCTTCGCCCGTGACCTGCCCCTGGTGGCGATTAGTCACCTCGAAAGCCACATCTACGCCAACTGGGTCGATCTCGAGGCAACGGGCGTGTCTCCTCCCGCCTTCCCCTTGCTGGCGCTCATCGTCTCCGGTGGTCACACGGATCTCGTCGTCATGGAGGACCACGGTTGCTACCGGCACCTGGGGCGCACGCGGGACGACGCTGCCGGCGAGGCCTTCGACAAGGTGGCGCGCCTGCTCGATCTGGGCTTCCCCGGCGGCCCCGCGCTCGAGCGGGCGGCAGCGACGGTTCCCGCTGGAGCGCGGGGCGCTGGGGGGCTCCGGCTGCCGGTAGCCTGGCTCCGCGGCAGCTACGACTTCAGCTTCAGCGGGCTAAAGACTGCCGTCCTCCGTCTCCACCACAGCGGCGAGAAGGGGGCAGCCCGTGCGGAACTGGCGGCGGCCTTTCAGGAAGCTGTGGTGGAAGTGCTGGTCACGAAGACTGTCCGCGCTGCCCGTGAGGAGCGGGTGAAGGAGATACTGCTGGCGGGCGGCGTCGCGGCGAACGTAGCCTTGCGGCAGGCGCTAGTCCGGCGGGCGCCGGTTCCTGTGCGCTTGCCACCGCTGGTCCTCTGCACCGACAACGCCGCCATGGTGGCCGCGTGCGGCTACTTCCACTTCCGGCGCGGCGAGACCGCTGGCCTCGACCAGGACGTGATCGCCGGCCTCGGCCTCACCGCATTTGGGAAGTGACCGGGCGGCTCAGCGACGTCCGGCCGGGGATTGTCCCTCCAGCCCGCTGACCTGCTCCTCGGCCTTACCTCTCCGACAGCCCTGTTCGTTCCGTTAGCGGACAGAGGCTGCACTCACCCTCTGCGCAGTACTGGTGGTAGAGGTAGAGGAGTCCCTGCTGATAGCAGGCGTTCCGGCTGCCACTCCTCGCTTGCGGTGGTCGAAGGGCGGTCTCGAGGAAGCGAGTCGCCCCGTAGGAGCCGGAACGGGGCAGGCGCAGAAAGGCGGCGTTGGCCCGCCGCGACAGGGCGTGGAGGCCGTGCGCCTCCGCCCAGGCGGCCGCAAACGGCAAAACAACGTTGATAAGCAGCTCCAGCGCTCTCCCCCGTCCGATGAGCGCGCCGGTTGGCCGGGCGGAGGCGCAGCCCGCCAGATCGTTATGGCCGCGCCAGAAGCCGTCGGCCGGAACCTCCCACAAAGAGATTAGGCGGCGGGACGAGCGCTCCTCTTCAGCAGCGGGGAGCTCGCGCAGGCTGGCGAGCAGGCTCGGCCAGCGGCGCAGCAGGCGCGGGACCGCCGCCAGCCGCCTCGCTGGCTGATTCTCCGGACGCAGGCCGTGCGATCTCCAAAGCTCGGCGGGAACCAGCGGCCCCGCATGAGCGGCCCAGCACCGCTCCATCTCTTCGACGCAGGCGGTGGTTGCGCCAGCAAGTCGCCGTTGGCTGGGGAGAAGGCCGGCGCTCCCCAGGAGGAGCGCTTCGGCAAGCACGCCGTCGTCCTCGTCGAACGCTTGCCTGAGACGTTCATAGGGCACGAGGCGGGCCAGATAAGCGAAGGCCTCCTGATTGCGGCTGTAGCCGAGAGCCCGCAGCAGGCCCTCGTAGAGGATCTGGTTCGCTCCTTCGCGGCGCAGCGCGATAGCAAAGCGCGACTGCTTCTGACGAAAGCGCATCTGCCCCAGCCGGGCGATGGTCTCGCGCGCCTGCGGCCAGCCTAGACGCGGCACCGCCTCGCGGCAGGGATCCTCCCAAAGAGAGGGCTGGACTAGCCAAAGGCGTAGCTGACCGGACCGCCGGGCGACCCAGGGGGCGAGCGCCACCACGGCTGTCCGCCGCCCGCAAGAGAGCAGCGTGTCTTCGCCGGTGTCGTCCTCGAAGACGACGTGGAGGACCAGATTGTCGTAGCGGCGGTCGCGATGATGGCCGTGCCCGGAGAAGGCGCTTGCCCGAACATGCAGCTCGACGTCGCCCCGAAGCAGCCGCCCGCGGTCATCGGCGATGATGGCGTCGATGAAGTCGGGGCCGGAGCCACCGCCGCGCCGCCCGCGATAGACCACCTGCAGGGGGCGGCCGTCCCGCGTTCTCAGGGCGCTGGGCGGAAAACGCTGTCCCTCCCAGAGGTGAGCAAGGTCTTCTTCTAGGAGATGAGGACGGAGAGCGATGGGAGGAACGATGGGCCCGCTCTGGCCGGCGCTCGCTGAGAGAGCACCGCCTCCGCGCGTCGCATAGGTCGCGGGCCGGTCGGAGAGCAACACCGGCGTCATGATAGCGCCTTCTCTCCCTCCTCTTCGTTCTGGCGGCCCTGTTCGGATTGCCCCGGCGTCTGATAGGGGAAGCCGGCCCTCTCCGCCACCAGCGTCAGGAGACGCGCCGAGGCGCCGCGCGGCTGATACTGCCCCGTCTCCCATTCGCTGATCGTCTGCTGACGCGTACCCAGGTCCTCGGCCAACTGCTGCTGCGTGAGCCGCAGGTGGGAGCGGAGGCGCTGGACCTGGGCGGCGTCCCAGGCGGCCTTGCGCTGTCGCTTCGCCATTCTTCGCAGCTTACACGGTAACGTGTAGAAAGTCAACTAGCCCGTTGCGAAACTAACCAACAACAACAACAACACCAGCCGCCGGCGGCCGCCGTGGATGCCCGTTCGACGGGCGAAGCGTCTTCCCTAGCCTTGCTTCTTGCACAGCATTGCCAACTGCGCTACTATCTGCTTAGCACTCTCATGTCGAGAGTGCTAACCCATTGAACGAGAGCAACGGCCGGCCCTTGGTGTCGGCTGCTCAAAATCGGGAATTCCAGTCTGCAGAGAAGGAGGACCCAAGGTTGGCAACCAAACTGATTCCCTTGGCGGACAAGCTGGTGATAAAGCCCGTTGTCCAGGAGGAAGTGCTCGCAAGCGGCATCGTCATCCCTGATACTGCCAAAGAAAAGCCGATGCAGGGTCAGATCGTCGCCGTTGGCCCCGGTCGCCTGGATGACGACGGGAAGCGGATCCCCATGGACCTCAAGGTCGGCGACCGCGTCCTCTATGCCAAGTACAGCGGTCAGGAGGTCAAGATCGACCAGGAGGAGTACATCGTCCTCTCCGAGAAGGACGTCCTCTGCAAGGTCCAGACAAAGTAGCCTACTCCTCTCCGCCGGGCCGCCTACCTGTCCTCTGAGGACGGCGAAGAGACGCGAAAGGAAGAGTCCTATGGCCAAACAACTGGTATTCGACGAGGAGGCGCGGCGCCTGCTTATGGAAGGCGTCGACGCCCTTGCCGACGCCTTGAAGGTAACGCTGGGGCCCCGCGGCCGCACTGTGGTTCTCGCCAAGAAGTTCGGGCCGCCCGTGATTGCCAACGACGGCGTTACCATCGCCAAAGAGATCGAGCTCCAGGAGCCCTTCAGCAACATGGGCGCCCAGCTCGCCAAAGAGGTGGCCACCAAGACGAACGATGTCGCCGGCGACGGCACCACCACGGCCACCGTTCTCGCCCAGGCGATCGTGCGCGAGGGCTTGAAGAACGTGGCCGCCGGCGCCAACCCGATGGCCCTCAAGCGAGGGCTGGAGAAGGGCGTGGCAGCGGTGGTGAAGGCGCTCCGGGCCGCCGCCCAGCCGGTCGTCGGCAAGGAGCAGATCGGTCAGGTGGCCTCCATCGCCGCCATCGACACGGAGGTGGGCGACCTGATTGCCGACGTGATGGAGAAGGTGGGCAAGGACGGCGTCATCACCATCGAGGAGTCGAAGGGGCTACGGATGGAGACCGAGTTTGTCGACGGCATGCAGCTCGACCGTGGCTACGTCTCCCCCTACTTTGTGACCAACGCCGAGCGCATGGAAGCGGAGCTCGACGACCCCTATATCCTCGTCACGGACAAGAAAGTCTCCGCGGTCGCTGATATCCTGCCTATTCTTGAGAAGGCACTGCAGGTCACGAAGAACCTGGTCATCATATGCGACGACTGCGACGGCGAAGCGCTGGCAACGCTGGTCGTCAACAAGCTGCGCGGTACGATCAATGCCCTCGTAGTTAAAGCGCCCGCGTTTGGCGAGCGGCGCAAGGCCATCCTGGAAGATATCGCCATCCTTACCGGTGGCACCTTCATCACCGAAGACATGGGCCGCAAGCTGGACAGCGCGCAGGTCGCCGACCTTGGCCGGGCCCGCCGCGTGGTCTCCAACAAGGAGGACACCACCATAATCGAGGGCCACGGCAGCGATGACGCCATCCAGGCGCGGATAAAGCAGATCAAGGCTCAGGTGGAGGACACGACCTCCGAGTTCGACCGTGAGAAGCTGCAGGAGAGGCTCGCCAAGCTCGCCGGCGGTGTCGCCGTGATCAAGGTCGGCGCCGCGACGGAGATCGAGCTCAAGGAGAAGAAGCTGCGCGTCGAGGACGCTCTCTCCGCTACCCGCGCCGCAGTCGAGGAAGGCATCGTGGTTGGTGGCGGCGCCGCTCTGCTGCGCTGCCAGAAGGAGCTGGAGAAGCTGCAGGAGAGTCTGCAGGGCGACGAGCGGACGGGAGCCGGCATCCTCATAAAGGCGGTCGAAGCGCCGCTGTCGCTGATCGCCGAGAACGCCGGCCGCGAGGGCTCTGTCGTCGTCGACGCCGTGCGCAAGGCGAAGAAGGCGAATATCGGCTACGATGCCGTCAGCGACGAGTACGTCGACATGTTCGCGCGGGGCATCGTCGATCCGGTGAAGGTGGTCCGCTCGGCGCTGGAGAACGCGGCCTCCATCGGCGCCATGGTGCTGACGACCGAGACGTTGGTGACCGACATACCGGAGCCGCCAGCCGCGGCGCCGATGCCACCGCCGCCCGAATACTAGCCGCACTACTCGATGATTAGCTTGGGCCGTCCCCTTTGGGGGGCGGCCCTTTCATATCCGGTCGCGCTGGGGATGAGAGCAGTCCAGGTGAAGAAGACTAGGGCACGATTGCGCCTAGAGCTTGAGGAGCGGAACAAAGCGGCCGTCGCTGCGAAACGGCCCGACGACGGCCAGGTTCAGTGCCTCGGTTACCAGCAGTTCGCCGGCCACTCGCTGGATGTCCGCCAGGGTCACCGCATCCACACCCGCCACCACCTCATCCACCGTTCGCACGCTCCCCAGCAGCAGTTCCTGGGCGCCGTTCCAGCCGGAAACGCTGCGCGTATCTTCCATCCGCAGGAGGAGGCGTCCCTTGGACAGTTCCTTCGCTCTTGCTACCTCTTCCTCCTCTAGTGTCTCGCAGAGGCGCCGCAGTTCGCCCATGAGGGCGCCGAGGGCGGTCACGGCCTTCCCCGGCTCCATCGCGGCGTAGATAGTAAGCGAGCCCGTATCGAGGTAGTGACTGACGTAGCTATGGATATCGTAGCAGAGCCCCAGCTTCTCCCGCAGTTCGAGGAAGAGACGGCTGCTCATCCCCTCGCCGAGAATGACGCTCAGAAGGTCGAGTGCGTGGCGGTCGGGGTGCTCAATGGGCAGGCCACGCACCGCCAGCGACACCTGCGCCTGCTCGGTCTTCTTATAGGTAACCGCTACCTGGATTCCCTCCTGTCGGCTGAGCGCCGGGAACCATCCCGACGGCGTTCCGCGCGGCCAGTCTCCCATCTGGCGCTCCACTAGCTCCAGCGCCTCTTCCGGCGTTACGTTTCCGGCCAGGCTCACCACCGCATTGCTGGGGACATACTGTCGCGCCACGAAGTTCACCACCATCTCCCGGTTCATCGACGACACGGTTTCGCGGCTACCGCCGACATCCCATCCCAGCGGCTGGTCGGGCCAGAGCACCTTGTCGATGAGCAAGTCCACGAGCTGCGGCGGGGAATCGGCGACCGCGGCGAGCTCTTCCAGGATGACGCGACGCTCCTTTTCCAGTTCCTCAGGTGCAAACAGCGACTGCCGCAGCATGTCAGTGAGGATATCCATCACCAACTCCAGATGAGGACGGGCCACCTTGCCGTAGTAGACGGTCAACTCGCGGTCGGTGGCGGCGTTCATCGTTCCGCCGACGCTATCCACGATCTGTGAGATCTGCTGGGGTGTCGGCCTGCTTTCGGTTCCCTTGAAGCAGAGGTGCTCCACGAGGTGGGAGAGCCCGGCCTCAGGCGGTCCCTCGTATCGGGAGCCGGCACCGAAGTAGACGCTGACGGCGACGGATCGGGTGGACGGCATGCAAGTCGTGGTCACCCGGAGGCCGTTGGCCAGGGTAGCCTTCTGGAAACTAGTGTCTTCCATTTCCTCCGACCAGACGCCGTGCATATGCCAAGGGAAGCTCTGCTGCTCATTCTACGGGCGTGGCCGATGCCATTCAACCTCCTTGGAGTAGGTTCAAATTCCGTGGGCCTCACGTATTTAGAACGGATTCCTGCTGCCGAACCTAATAGCAGAGGGGTTGCACGGGCAGACCCTCGCTTGGTCGTACTATGCCAGACAGAATCAAGCTCTTACATAGGCTAGCAGGCACCGCAATCGACAGCCCGGCGAGCAATGAAGGCCTTGGCCGGATCGTGGATCTGGTCCGCGAGGCCATCGGCGCCAGCCATGTCTACCTTGTCTACACGGAAGACAAGGAATTCCTCGTTCGCGGCGATTCCGGCTCGAACGGCAATCTGGTCACCAGTCAGATGGGGCTCTGGCTGGTGCAGCACCAGATCAAGATCACGG
>JBEKDP010000070.1:0-8501 GCA_050014295.1 Dehalococcoidia bacterium
GACCCGCTCCCACGGCACGAAGCAGTTGTCGAAGACCATGTAGGAGCCGGTGGAGCCCGGCATGAAGCCGCGCTTGTAGTACTCTCTCTCCCTTAGGTTGTGGATCGTGATCACCTGCTTCAGACCGTCCCAGTCACCGGGGACCGCGAAGGCGACGGCGTAGTCCTTATCCTCAGCGCGCAGGGCCCTCGTGGGGACCACCAATACCTCGTCGGCTACCGAGGCTTCGGAGATGTGGAGCTTGCAGCCACTGACGACGATGCCATCCGGGCGGCGTTCCTTGATGTGGACATAGACGTCGGGGTCGGTCTGGTCGGCCGGCCGCAACAAGCGGTCGCCCTTCACGTCGGTTTGGGCGCAGCAGCCCACGAGGTCCTCCGTCTGGAAGCGGGTGAGCCACTTCTTGAAGTTCTCGTGGTACTGGGTGGCTCCGTTGTTCGACTTGTCGGCCTCGTAGGAGACGTTGTAGATCGCGTTGGTGGCGTCGATGCCCATGCAGCGCTGGATACAGCCGCCGACCTTCTGGCAGAGCATACGGGTCATGTCCTGCTTCTTGTGCAGGTCGTCGGTGTTCTGGTGAATGTGGGTGAAGCGGCTGATCCGCTGCCCCGTGAGATGGGAGATGGCCGTGCACAGCTCTTCGTTCTCGGGCTTGGCTGCTTCGTCGAAGGTGGTCCCGATGGTGTTGAGGCAGTTCATCTGCCGCTCGTCGGTGCGGTCGATGAGCTCGCCATCGTAGTAGATGTTCCGCCGCATCTGACCTAGTCCCTTGATGTACTCTTCCTTGGTTCTCATGTCTTCTCCTTCTGGATGTGCCTATTCTAGCTGTGTCGCGTTGGGAACCAGTTCATGACATTCCAGACCTCGGCGCTACTTCTTCCTGCGACATCGCGGCGAGGTCTTGTAGTTCAGACTTTCTGCTTGCTGTTGGAATCATTCAACGCCGCTGTCTCCCAGACCACTGAAAGCCGCCGACAAGGCGGCAGGCTGTCGTTCTGCCTCCTCTATGCACTTCTGGACCAACGCGATCAACGGGAGTTCATCGCCCTTATAGTTTACTACTCCTGCGGGGATCCGTTCGACCTCGCCAATGACAGACGTGTTGCCTGCCGGCGGTGGTATCATCAACTCAGGGTTCCAGGCGGAATCATCGAACGGAGGAGAGGGGTCATGGACTTCGAGTTGAGCGAAGAACAACGTATCCTCGTCGACACACTACGTGACATGGGCAAGCGGGAGGACTTCAGGTCGCTTGCCGCGGAAATCGACAGGACCGCGGCGTTCCCCAGGTATCTGGCGGAGAGGTACGCTGAGATGGGCCTCCTGGGCATGACCCTTTCGCTGGAGTTCGGCGGCGGAGGTCAGGTCGGGATCAACGCCATACTGGCGATAGAGGAGCTCGCGAAGTTCAGCCCGGTGATAGCCACGCCCGTATTCGAGTCCAACATCGGCCCCGTCAAAGTCATCGACAGCTTCGGCACCCTCCACCAAAAGAGCAACATCATACCCGGCGTGTGCAAGGGCACCATGAGTGTCTCGGTCGGTATGACCGAACCGGACGCGGGATCGGACCTCACCTCCCTGTCGACCAGGGTCGTAGAAGACGGCGACGGTTATCTGTTGAACGGACGCAAGATCTTCATTTCTGGGGGTGGGGAGGCGACCCACTATCTAGTCTACTGCAGATTCGGCAGTGTTCCTGGCTCGCGAGGTATTGGAGCCGTCGTGGTTGAGAGGGGGACGCCCGGTTTCAGCTTCGGAGAGCAAGAGCAGTTCATGGGACTTCGGGGCATGGCTTCGTGTGACTTGATTTTCGACGACGTCAGGCTGGCAAGAGACAGTGTGGTGATCGGCGCTGGAGAGTTCAGGAGCTTGATGACGACGTTCGATCTCGAACGTTGCGGGAATGCAGCGATGTGCCTGGGGGTGGCTGGCGGAGCTCTCGAAGAGGCCAAAGCCTATGCCCTGGAGCGGAAGGCCTTTGGCAGGCCCATATGCGAGTTCCAGAACGTACAGTTAATGATCGTCGATATGTCCATGAGGCTGGACGCGGCGCGTCTGTTGGTCTATCGAGCCGCCAGTGGCGCTGGCCAGGGCTTTCCCTCGATCTACGAGGCCGCAATGGGCAAGTGTTTTGCTAATGAGATGGCAGCCGAGGTCACGAGCACTGCTATGCAGGTCCTCGGGGGATACGGCTACAGTAAGGAGTTCCCCCTGGAGCGGATGCATCGAGATGCCCTTGCCTGGAGGGTCGCCGGCGGCACCGTCCAAATGCTCAGAATCACCATGGCGAGCATGCTCTTCGGCAGGCGCTTTAGCCAAAGGGCCCAACTCTAGGCCATCTTTATCATACGAGGTACCGCTCGTCGACCCACATCATCCGGAGCCCGACAGACGATGCCGTCAGGCCGTCAGCGTCCAGACCGGACACCAAGACCTCATGGCGAAGACGAGATGGCTTGATCCTTGGACTTCTGATTCCCAAGCAGCAGGTCGCCGGTTCGAGTCCCGTTTCCCGCTCCAGTCTTCCCCCCGCACACTACCTATGAAGCCGGGCGAAATGCCCGGCCTTTTTCACGCCCTGAGTCGTAGACCATCTAGTTTCTAGGCAAAGGGTTTGCGCTCCTCTGCCGGCATTCGGCGGTCCTGGTTTGCCACTCGCCGCTCTGCCAGATACGGATGAAGTATCGGCACCCCACAGCCTCTTCTCCCTCCGCGGGCGAGAATCAAAGTCAATCCATCTTGTCTACCGTCAGTCTTTAGTGCCGTCGCTTGACCGTTCGACGTACTTCGCCAGCCGCATCCTAAGGTTGCGGATCGCTGCGAACTGAGCCTCCAATCCGTCTGATGCTCGACCGCCGCCATCAAGCCCCCTTACGAGACTGTCCATGTCGTCCTGAACTGAGCGCAGGACTTCGAAGGCATTCTTCGCGGCGTCAGGCTCACTTGCGGTCATTCCTGTATGGCCGTTTCGGGACGCTGCCAGCCACTCCTTGAAGCGCGCATCCACGTCTGCAATGAGAACGTCCAACCGCCTTGTCGCCGCTTCGACCTGCTCGTAGAGAAGAGCGAACCGTTCGTCCGCAGACGACTCTTCGAGGTCGCCGCTTGCGTCTGGTGCCAACTCTTCAGTTGTCATTGCCAAGGTCTCGTTGGATTTCTCAGCTTGGCCGGCCAGCGCCTTCTCGAATCGCTCCAAGCCAGATTCTATCCTCTCGAGAAACGCGTCGAGGATCTTGGAGGAATCTGGGATGAAATCTTGTGGCAATGGAGCAGCGTCGTTGGCGGTTGCGGGCAGCAGCTCCGGCACGGGAACGGCATCCTCCTTGTGCCGATGGCGAAGCGTCATCTGGCGGACACTCTTGCGTCTTCTCCCTGACCGACGACGATCGCCTGCTTGTCTGACGATGGCAGAACTACCTCGCGAGAGGCGTCTTCGCCAGCGCCTCGGCAGATGGCGGGCAAGGGGAGGGACTGCATCGGCAACATCTTTGGCACCGATCGGTGGAGGATATTCGGTTCGTCCACTGAGCAAGATCAGCGGGATGGCTCCCAGAAGGAGCGCCGGCACGCCAACGGCAGCGGCGATCACTATGAGTGAGAACGCCACGTCCCCTCCGGAGCTATCGCGGTTCACCCACATGACCACAACGCTGGCTCCCACAGCGAGGGACGACAGGGCAGCGCCAGCAAGGACGCTCCCAAGTTGCCGCGTCAGAGGTCTTCGTCGGTGAGGTAGAATCACGCCAGTCGATCCCTGCGCCGAAGCTGAGCCTGCCCCTCGCGCGCTGCAGGAACAGGGCCCAACAATAGCGAGCGCGAAAGCAATGCATCCTGCGTGCCTGCTACCTGTTCGGCAGCGGCCGCGAAAGGCGGGGAGACCGGGAGCTGGCGGCTTGCAGCCATCAACGGGCTGGAACTCCAAGTATACCACCCCGCAAAACCGTTTTCTATCTGACGGGTTGTGGCGTGCCAATATTCCATCCGTATCTGTAGGGCTCATACCTTGGACCATCGTTATGCGTGGTCAAGAGCGCCGACCATCGGTCCCCGAGCGCCGGGCACTTGAGCCCGGCCTTTTTCGTGTCGCAAATTGGTGAGTATCTGTTGCCGGGCAGAAGGTCAACAGCCACAGGAAGATGAGTCCACCGGCTCTCACTGGTCTACGCCGACGAGCACTACGGGCCGGACTCGACCCACGCCTCTCGGCTCCGCGGCGATGCGCCGGCGGTACCTGCGCAGACCGAGAGGGGGCGCCGCGCGCCGTGCTAAGCGGGGCCGAACTCGCTTCACCAATCTCAGGCGAATCGCGCTCGCGCCTGCGCCAGCGCCTCTGGCGCCTCTCGCATCATCGTCGAAAGAAGCTCCTCACAGGTGACGATATCCTGAATGAGGCCGATGGACTGGCCGACGGGGAACGGACTGCAATCGACGTCGCCTGTTTCCCAAGCCGCCTTCTGGCGCTCACCGGAAATGAGGGGGATGAGCTCCTCGAGGCCCCCTCTTCGACCCTCCACTTCGAGCACCTTGTCGACCTGGGCGTTTCGCAGCGCCCGCATCTGGAGGTTGATGCTCCGGCAGATCATCACCGTGTCGTTCTCGTGCCGCCGGACCAGCTCCTCCTTGATGCGGGGATGCGCGAGACACTCGGTAGTGGCGATGAAGCGCGAGGCCATCATCACGCCCTCCGCTCCCAGGACCATGGCGGCCGCCATTCCTCTCCCATCGGCGATGCCGCCCGCGGTGACCACGGGGATGCTCACCGACCGGCAGATGCGAGGGGTGAGCAGCATGGTGGTTACGTCTTCGTAGAGGGGGTGACCGCCTTCTTCGAAGCCGGCGGCGATGACGGCATCGTAGCCCGCCTCTTCGGCGTGCATGGCGTGCTTCACGGCGCCGACTTTGTGGATCAGCTTCACGCCCGCGTCCTTCGCCTGACGGACCGCATCGGGCCCCAGGTACTTATCCAGGGGAGCGCCTGATATGTCGATGGCGCTGACCTTCTCCTCGCAGCAGACCCGGAAGTAGTCCTGATGCAGGTCCTTGGCGATGCGGACGGACGGCAGGAGGGTGAGATTGACGCAGAACGGCTTGTCCGTGAGCGACCTGGCCTTGGCGATTGCCCGACGCAGGTCATCGCCGGAGCCGAAGTTGCCCGCGGTCAGGTTGCCCAATCCGCCGCCGTTGGATACCGCGGCGCAGAGCTCGGGTTTGGCGAGCCACATCATTGCGCCGCAGAGAATCGGATACTCGATGCCGAACAGCTCGGTGATTCTGGTCTTCACGCTCTCCTCCTTATCGATCTCGGCTGCCGTACCGGCCTCATCCTATTGCCTCGACCGCATGGGCACAACCGGCGCGGCGCGTTTCCCCGCGACCCGCTCGGCGGCGCGAAGTTGGGGTTCGCGAGGTCGAAGACGGGTGGTTGGGGTGAAACGGGGACGGCAATTGTGCGTTTTACGGTGAGAAGGCACCTGACGAAACTTGCCGATTGTGTTGCCCGACAAAGGGATACTTGACAAAACTCTCAAGCCATGCAATTATTGGTTCGCTGGTGCACAACGAGTCCCCGCCTGGTATCCTCGTCCGTTAGGCCCATCGTAAGGGGCCGCGAATAAGGTTACCCAAAGGATTGTCCTCGGTACCCGCGGACGGAGCCGTAGCTCTGTCACAGCGGCGGCATGGAGTGTCGAACCCGCTTAGTTGCCGTTCTCGGCGCGTCGGTGGCGCGTAACTGCCATAGCAGTCGCATGCGCGTAATCGAGCGTTGCCTGAATAGGTTATTGAAACGTGGCGATGAGAGCCCTACCGGGGAGAGAGCAATATCTGTAAGGGACGTACCGCGCAAGCGCAGGAGCTCAGCATACCCGCCCGGATATGCCGTAGAGCGCCTTGCGCTTCGACGTGCCTCCCCGCCGACTCCCGCACCGATTCCGCCACAGTGACCGTGCCTAAGCCGTTGGACCGGGCGCAGTAGTCCAAAGAAGCGAGGAAGAGCCATGGCCAAGACTACCTCAGCGCTTCGGCGCCAGCTTTTCGCGATTGTGATTGTCGGCTTTATCGCCGTATTGGGGGCCGGCGTAGCTCTGCTCCACAGCACGCCTACCGGCGCCGCCCCCTCACTCATTCAGAAGGCCAGCGGATCAGCCGGCAACGACTCGTTCGCGGGCAGCGTCTCAGCTACTTTCACCACCACGCCGACGGCCGGCAATCTCTTGATCGCTGTCTTCGGCGACAGCAACGACAACGGCGCCACCACCATCAACCTGCCGACCGGCTGGACCAGCGCCGTGACCTACAGCGGCGCGAGCAACACGCCGGGCGGAGCCATCTTCTACAAGATAGCCGGTGCCTCCGAACCGACGACGGTCACGGTGACCATTAGTGGGACCTGCTACGGGTTGGGGTTGCAGATCTATGAGTACAGCGGCATGGCCGCCTCCGCGTTCGATGCTGCAGCAACCGGGAATTCCTGCTCGTCCTCCTGCACCGCCGCCCTGACCTCAAATAGCGTCACGACCACGGTGGCCGGCGACCTGCTTATATCGGGGGCGGAAATTAGCCGCAACGCCACCTTCACCTGGGGCAGCTCCTTCACCGAGCAGTTTGACTTCCAGACCGGCTCCAGTCACATACGCTCCTTCGGCGGCGCGGACCGCATCGTGACAACAGCGGGCAGCTACTCCGCCTCGGCGACCGCCAGCTCATCCGGTAGTCCTTGGGGCATGGTGCTCGCGGCGTTCAAGGTGTCGACGGCGACGAATACGCCGACCTACACTCCGACGAGGACCAACACGCCGACGATGACGCCGACGGCGACAAAGACCTACACGCCTACCGCGACGGCCACGGCGACGAATACCTTCACGCCGGTGCCGCCGACGAATACCTTCACACCGACGCCCACGCGGACGAACACGCCGACGGCGACGAATACCTTCACGCCGACACCGACGAATACCTCCACGCCGACGGCGACGCCGACGACAGCCCCTCCAATTGTCCAGCCCTGCGTCCACGGGTCGGGAACGTCGGGTAGCGCTTCTGCCACCTTGGCGAATGCGCCCACTCCCGGTAACCTGCTCGTCGCAATCGTGGGTACCGGTTCGAGCACAGCTTCAACGATCACCGCGCCCACAGGCATGGGCACTTGGTCAAGCGCCATCAACGAGAGCACGTCTCCCGGCCAGGCGATCTTCTATAGATTGGCCGTCAGCGGCGATGGCAAGACGGCCAGCGTTAGCTCGGGCAGCTCCACGATCGGTCTGCAGCTTTGCGAGTTCAGCGGCGTAGATACGTTGGACGACACGAACTCCGCAACCGGCACAAGCGGCTCTCCGTCGACCGGGAGCGTAACAGCCAACCATCCCAACGAGCTCCTCGTGGCAGGGTCAGTGATTCGCGTCGCGACCACTTACGACTGGACCGGTAGCCTGTTCACCGAGGGCGCGGACTTCCAGGCGAGCACTCGCACATATTCCGGCGCCTATCGATTCGTGACCACGACGGGGGACTACACCGCCACAGCGAGCACCGGCTCTGGGCTATGGCGCGGCCAGCTCGTAGGGTTCTACGAGGCGGCTACGCCCACGCCGACGGCAACCGCGACGGCAACAGCCACGCCGACGACGGCGCCGCCAGTCCAACAGTCGAACTGCGGCTCGGCGACCGGCACGGACACCGTCACCGCCACCTTCGCCAACACGCCGACCGAGGGCGACCTGCTGGTCGCTATCGTCGGCACGGGTGCAACCGGCGGCCCCAGCTTCAACACGCCGGACGGCTGGACGCAGGCCATCAACGAGCCTTTGGCACCCGGGCAGGCCATGTTCTACAAGATGGCCGGCAGCTCGGAATCCAAAACGGTTACCGCTACTGTGTCCGCCGCTACCACCACCCTGGCATTGCAGATCTACGAGTTCAGCGGTGTGAATACGCTGGAGCGGGTAGCCTCTTCGACGGGCAGCACCAACCCCGCGTCCTCAGGCAGCGTGACGACCACGCACGACTACGAGCTCCTCGTCTCGGGTATGGACATCCAATCCGTCACGAGCTTCACCTGGGGCAACTCCTTCACTGAAGGGTGTGACTACTCTGTCCCTAGCTCTGGCCCCATCCGCAGCTTCTCCGGCGGCTATCGCCTAGTGACGTCGCCCGGCGACTACTCCGCCACGGCGACCGTCGGCATTCCAACTGGTTGGCGCGGGCAGATCGCCGCGTTCTACTGGACAGAGCCGCCGACGCCAACGCCGACGGCTACCTATACGCCGACAGCGACGAACACCTACACACCGACAGCGACGGCTACCTACACACCGACAGCGACGAACACCCCGACGCCGACGAATACCTATACGCCGACGCCTACGAACACGCCGCTGCCGCCGAGCATCACCCTCACCAAGGATGTGGAAGGCGGCTACGCCCAGCCCGACGACTTCGACCTCACCCTGGACGCTAACACCGTCCTCTCCGGCTCGGAAACCGCCGTCACGGCCAAC